>CAYXVP010000106.1:539-7398 GCA_964468305.1 uncultured Anaerolinea sp.
GGGGACCGGGCCGGGGCTCGTCGGGAGGCACGTGGGAAACCGGACCGGCGGGGTTGACGTTCCTGATGATCGGGGGCATGTGCCCCGAGAACGTGGACAGCGACTGGGCGATCGACTGCTCGTCGCCGATGTCGGCGAAGACGTCGCGGAAGACCGGCAGCCGCGAGCCGGGGGCCGCCGGAATGTGCAGACCCGCCTGGTGCATCAGCGCCAGCAGCCCGAGCGTCCGCAGGGTGACGGTCTTGCCGCCGGTATTCGGGCCTGTCACGACGAGGGCGGTGAAGCCATCCCCGAGCCGCACGTCGATCGGGACGACTCGACCCGCCAGGCCGGGATGCCGCGCCGACAGGAGGATGACCTCGGGCCGGTTCGCCGTCTCCGCCCGCGCGGCGCCCATCTCACCCGCGAGCTGGGCCTTGGCCGACCAGAGATCGAACGTCGCGAGGGATCCAAGCGTCTCGCGAAGTGGCCCCGCGTTCGCGCCCACGAGCTTCGACAGCTCGTCGAGGATGCGCTCGACCTCCTCCTGCTCGGCGAGCTGCGCCTCGCGCCAGGCGTTGCCGAGCTCGACGACGACGAGCGGCTCGATGAACAGCGTCTGGCCGCTGCCGGACGAGTCGTGGACGATGCCCTTGACGCGGCTCTTGGCGTCGGCGCGAACAGGCACGACGTAGCGGCCGTTCCGCAGGGTGACGATGGGCTCCTGGAGCGCGCCCGAAAGCTCCGACGCGACCAGCGAGTCAAGCCGGCGCTTCAGCCGGTCGAAGGCGACGCGGACCGCGGCGCGGAGCCCGCCGAGGCGTGGCGATGCCGTGTCGAGCAGCTCACCGGCCGGATCGAAGGAGCGGGCGAGCGTCGAGGTGATCGCCGGCAGCGGGTGCAGGCCGCGGCCCAGCCGGCGCAGGAGCGGCCGGCGCGCGTCGGCGAGGTGCGGCTGCAGCTGGTCGGTCGCGTCGAGCGTCGCCCAGACGTCGAGAAACTGCTGCGGGTCGAGGCGCCCGCCCTTGACCGCACGCTCGATCGCCGGCCCGATGTCTCGTGCGCCCTGGATACCGACCCCCGCCCGCTCCTCGAGGAGCGCGCGGGCCTCGTCGGTCTCGTCAAGACCGCGCTTGACGAGCACCGCGTCCGGCTGGGGAGTGAGCGACTCGGCCAGACGGCGGCTCGGGCCGAATGCGGTCCGCTCCGCGAGCCGGGCTCGGACGAGCGGAAACTCCAGGATCTCGATCGAGCGCGGGTCCATTGCGGTCAGCCGCGACTTCGCGGCCCGGAAACGGCAGGGCTGGTTGGGTCAACGAGCCGCCACGGCTGGCTCCGCCATGGCTCCGCCGCATAGCCGATCCCGACGCGCGGCGTGGCGACGACATCGTTCGGTGCCGTGCCGACTTCGAGGCGGAGGGGCGAGGCCGGATCCAGCAGATCGAGGCCGGTGTCGGTGCGGGTGATGTCGAATGCGGCCGAGACGAGCCCGGGGCCTGCGGCAAGCCTCGCGTCGGGCAGTTCAGCGAGCCGCGCGGCCCTCCGCCTGGCCGCCTCGTCGTGTCCCGGATCTGGTGGTCCGCGGCGCCTGGTCCGGGCGATCCGTGCCTGGCGCATGAGATCGGCGCCCTCGACCGGCTCGACCGCGCGAACCAGCACGGCCGCGGGCCGGCCCTCGGGCTCCGTGACAACGTTCAGGCAGTCGTACATCCCGTAGACAAGGTACACGTAGGCGAACCCGGGAGGCCCGTACATGACGGCGTTGCGGGCGGTCGGTCCGAAGCGCGCGTGGGACGCCTGGTCGGCCTCGCCGATGTACGCCTCGACCTCGACGATGCGGCCGCTGCGCCGGCGGTCACCGGCGATGTCCTGCTCCCGTACCAGGCGCGCACCGAGCAGCGCCCGTGCGGCGTCGAGGGTCCCCCGGGCGAGGGCCGCGCGCGCGAGCGTCGTTCGACGGCCCGCGGCGGACGGCGTCAGCGGCTCGCGATCCGCGACAGGGCAGTTGCGAAGGTGCTGCGCACGTCCTGCGGGAACAGGAACCCGAAGACGGCCAGCACGGCCGGGATCACGGTGTGCCGGAGGATGTCGCCCGTCAGCGACTTGTCCAGGAAGTCGAACAGCGTTCGCAGCAGCCCGAACTCGCCGATGCCGACCTGCTCGCGGACCTTGGGCTGCGTGAAGTACGGGTCGAGGATCAGCACGATCGCAGTCATGATGATGATGCCCTCGAGCACGCCGAGGATCCCGCCCAGGATCTCGTCGAGGGCCGGGTACTTCTGGAACAGCGGCGCCGGCCGGTACGTGATCTGGATTCCGATGCTGAGCGTGACCGCGGTCGCGAGGAACACCGCCCCGAACGCGACCATGAAGCTGTATGTGTCATCGATCGACGTCCACTCGTTCGCGAGGTAGGCGCCGAGCGGCGCTCGCAGGTACGACCCGAGCACGATGGCGAACAGGATCGCCGCGATACCCAGGAGCCTGCGGATGACGCCCTGGGCGTAGCCGACGATGAACATGGCGATGAGCGCCAGCAAGATCACGAGATCGAAAGGAGTGATCCGTTCCACGCTCGACTCCTCCCCCGGCTGATCGACGGCCCGCAATGTAGCAGGCTCAGCGGCGGATCCGCGCTCCTACGTGGTGCCTGAGGGCGACGGCGATGGCCTCGACGGCGGCATCGACTTCGGCGTCCGTGAGGCTCAGATCGCCGGCTCCGAAGCGCAAGCGGTACGTCAGGCTGCGCTCGTCGGGCCCGAGCGGATGGCCGCGATACGTGCCCGCGAGCATTGCCGCTTCGAGCAGCTCCGCGCCGGCTTCCTTGATCGTCCTCGCGACGTCGGCGGCCGTCACGCCGTCCGCGACGTCCACGGTCAGGTCGCGCTCGACCGGCAGCACGTGCGGCACTGTCGCCACCTCCACGACGGGAAGGCTGCCCGCGGTCAGGCCGCTGACCGAGAGCTCGGCCACGACCACGTCCTCGCGCAGGTCCCAGGCCGCCGCGATGCGTGGGTGAAGCTCCCCCACGACTCCGCTGATCGCGAGCTCGCCGTTCGCGGCGAGCGCGATCACGGTCGCGCTGCGACCTGGGTGCAGGAGCGGCTCGTCCGCGAGCGACGCGTATTGCGGCGCACCCGCATCGATGATCCGGGCGATGAGCTCGATGGTGCCCTTCGCGTCGTCGACGTCCACGGCGCGCAGGGGTCGATTCCAGCCGGCGGCGTCGAACGAGCCCGTGAGCGCCAGCCCGAGGCGCCACCACTCCCCGGCCGCGTCGCCGACTCGTCCATAGCCCTTCCCGATCTCGAACGTGGCGACGTCGGCCTGCCCGTGGCGGAGGTTGGCGTCGACGACCTGGACCAGGCTGCCGACGATCGACTGGCGCAGGATGGCGTGATCGCTGGACAGCGGGTTGGCGACGGTGATCGGGAGCCCTGTACGCCGCGCCTCGCCGGCCGCCGGGCGGTCCTCGAACGACCAGCCGAAGCCGTCGAGGATCCGCCGCGAGACCACGGCGTAGGTGACCGCCTCGGTGATGCCCGCGCCGACGAGGCCTTCGCGAATCGCGTCCCGGGCGGCGAGCGGCGTCTCCCGCCAGCCGGGCATGGTGGTGGTCGGGAGCCGTGCCGGCACCAGCTCGTAGCCATGGACCCTGGCGACCTCTTCCGCGATGTCGGCTTCGATCTCGAGGTCGCGGCGCCACGTGGGGACGATCGCGACGACGGCCTCGCCGGCGGCGGCTCGGACCCCCGCCGGCGATTCGCCGGCGGCGATCGGGACATCCATCTCGCCGCTGGGAGCCTCCGTGGCGATGCCGACCCGCGCCAGCACCTGCCGCTGCGTATCGGCGCCGTAGCTCGTGCCGAGCAGGCGATCGACCCGCGCCGGGCGAAACGCGACACGCCCCCGCGCCGGCTCCGCCAGGTTCGTGTCGACGACGCCCCGCGCCACGGTGCCACCCGCCCACGCCGCGATGAGCTGGGTCGCGCGGTCCGCGCCGACCCTCGCCAGGCGGAACTCCTGGCCCTTCTCGAAGCGCAGGCTCGCCTCGGATCGGAGCGCATAGCGGAACGCGGTGCGGCGGATCGTGACCGGGTCGAAGATCGCAGACTCCACGATCACGCGCCGCGTCGCGTCGGAGACCTCCGATGCCGCGCCGCCCATGACCCCGGCGATGCCCAGCGGGCCCCTGGCGTCGGCGATGAGCAGCGTCTCGGGATCAAGCCGACGGTCGACGTGGTCCAGCGTCTCCAGACGCTCGCCGTCACGGGCGAGGCGGACCACGATGCCCGCCCTGCCTCGCGCGTCGGTGGCGACCGCCGCACCCTCGAACGTGTGGATCGGCTTGCCCAGCTCGATCATGACGTAGTTCGAGGCGTCGACGACATTGCTGATCGGTCGGATTCCCGCGGCGAGCAGCCGCATCTGGACCCGATCCGGGGACGGTCCCACCACGACGTCGTCGATCCAGCGCCCGACGAAGCGTGGGCACAGCCGCTCGTCCTCGACGCTGACGGTCAGCCGCTCCCCGACCTCTGTCGTCCCCTCATCGACCTCGATGACCGGCAGGCGCACCTCGCCGCCGGCGACCGCCGCGACCTCGCGGGCGATGCCGACGATCGACAGCGCATCGCCGCGGTTCGGCTTGACGTCGACGTCGAGGATGACGTCGCCGTACAGGTCGGCGAGGCTCGCGCCGAGCGGCGTGTCGGGGGCGAGGATCAGGATCCCGTGGGCATCGGCCGTCAGGCCGAGCTCGTCACCCGAGCAGAGCATCCCGTTCGAGACGGCGCCCATCTTCTCGGTTCGCTCGATGCGCCGGCCGCCGGGCAACACGGCCCCGGGGAGCGCCACCGGCACGCGCTGGCCGGACGCGATGTTCGTCGCGCCGCAGACGATCTCGAGCGGCTCACCGGAGCCCGTCGTCACGCGCGCCAGCGACAACCGGTCGGCACGCGGGTGCTTCTCGACCGCGAGCAGCTCGCCGACGACCACGTTGTGCCAGTCGCTGCCGCGCCGCTCGATGCCCTTCACCTCCATACCCAGGAGGGTCAACCGAGCGGCGAGCTCCTCCGGCGCCAGGTCAAAGTCGACCAGCTCATGCAGCCACGACAGCGGGACCTTCATGGCAGCGGGCTCATCGGAACTGGCCCAGGAAGCGGAGGTCGTTCTCGAGGAACAGTCGGATGTCGTTGATGCCGTGACGGAGCATCGAGATGCGCTCCGGGCCCATGCCGAAGGCGAAGCCCTGGTAGCGCTCCGGGTCGAGCCCGCCGTTGCGCAAGACGACCGGGTGGACCATGCCCGCCCCGAGGATCGTCATCCAGCCGCTGCGGCCGCAGGCCGGGCAGCCCACGCCGCCGCAGACCAGGCACTCGACGTCGAATGCGACGGAGGGTTCGGTGAAGGGGTAGTAGCCGGGCCGGAAGCGAGTCCTCTTGCCGGCGCCGAACATGGCATGGGCGAACTCGTCGAGCAGCCCGCGCAGGTCGCCGAGCGTCGTGCCCTCGTCGACCATCAGGCCCTCGACCTGGAAGAACTCCGTGCCATGCGAGGCGTCGATCGCCTCGTACCGGAAGCAGCGCCCGGGCAGCAGCGCCCTGATCGGCGGCTTCACGGTCCGCATGACGTGGATCTGGCCGGGCGAGGTGTGAGTCCGCAGCAGATGCCCCGGCACGTCGAGGTAGAGCGTGTCCCACAGGTCCCGCGCGGGGTGGTCGGGCGGGATGTTCAGGAGCTGGAAGTTGGTGAGGTCGTTCTCGATCTCGGGGCTCTCGTAGACCACGAAGCCGAACTGGCCGAAGATCCGGGCGATCTCGGCCATCGACTCGAGACTCGGGTGCAGGGACCCGCGTCGGATGGGCCGACCCGGGGTCGTGACGTCGACGACCTCGGCTCGAAGGCGCGCGTCGAGCTCGGCCGAGCCCAGCACCTCGCGGCGGCCCGTGATGGCCCCTTCGATCGCTGTGCGGACGCGGTTCGCCACGGCCCCGACCTTCGGCCGGTCCTCGACGGGGAGCGCTCCGATCCCACGCAGAACGCCGGTCAGGCGGCCCTTCTTGCCGAGAACCTCGACCTCGATCGTCTCCAGCGCCGCAATGTCGGGGGCAGCGCCGATTGCCGCCGCCGTCTCCACGGCGAGCGCGTCGAGATCGCTGGTCAGCTGGGCGAGGTCCATCGATCCTTCCGGGGCTGGAGGTGGGTCACGCCGGCGTCCGCAGGCGCGGACGAGATGGTACGGCGGCATCGATCCGCATCCCGCACATTTGCGTGAATCTGGAGTGGCGTCATCGTCCTCCGGAAATGATCGAGCCCCCGATCCTGGGATCGAGGGCTCATCGGGGCTTGCGAAGGGCCGGTCAGCTGCCCTTCGCCGCCTCGACGATCTGGGTAAACGTGCCCGCGTCGCGGACGGCGAGGTCGGCCAGGATCTTCCGGTCGAGCTCGATCTCGGCGCCCTTGAGGCCCTTGATGAACCTGCTGTAGGTGAGGCCGTTTTCACGGACCGCCGCGTTGATGCGCACGATCCACAGGCCCCGGAGCTGCCGCTTGCGCTGCTTGCGGTCGCGCGTCGCGTAGGCCATCGCGTGCAGCAGGGCCTCGCGAGCCGGCTTGACGAGGCGCGAGCGCGTTCCCTTGCGGCCCTCGGCATCCTGCAGGAGCCGCTTGTGTCGCTGGCGGTCGGTGACGCCGCGCTTGACTCGTGCCATGCCGCGGCCTAGAGGTACGGCAGCAGGCGTTTGACCTGCTTGGCGTGGATGGTGTTCATGGTCGACTTGCCGGCGTAGCGGCGTGTCCGGCGGGACGACTTTATCTCGAGTGTGTGGCCGCGCCAGGCTTTGACCCGGATCCCGGGCCCCGCGCCGGGCGGGCCGAT
>CAYXVP010000107.1:0-7368 GCA_964468305.1 uncultured Anaerolinea sp.
CGCGTCGACCAGCGACGCGACGGCCCGGATGCCCCGCTCCCGAATCCAGGCGATGACGTCGCCGGAAGGCGCGGCGGCAACCGGCACGCTGAAGACGGTGCCGACGCTCGCCCGGATGACGTTGGGGTTGAACAGGTCCGTGCCGCCGACCGCGATGACGGCGTGGGCGCCGACGGCGTCCGCCGAGCGGAGGATCGCGCCGACGTTGCCGGGCTTCTCGACGCCCTCGGTGACGACGACGAGCGGCTCCGCCGGCAGCTGGAGGCCGTCGAGCCGCGTCGGTGGCACGCGGACGACGAGAATCACGCCATCGGCGCGATCCCCGTAGGCCAGCCGCTCGAAGGCGCGCTCGGTCACCTCCGTGTACTCGATGGCTGCACCGAACGGCCCGAAGCTCTGGCTCAGCTTCTCGGCGACTCGCTGCGCCTCGCGGGTCGCGAGGAGTGGGGGACAGACGAACGCTTGTTCGACGACCGCCCCGGCTTCCATCGCCCGGAGCGCCTCGCGGCCGCCATCGACCAGGGTCAGCCCGGTTGCGTCGCGTTCCCGCCGTTCGCGCAGCCGAAGCGCCGCCTTGATGCGCGGGTTCGCCGGGCTCTCGATCACCGCGTCATCTTGTCGGTTCGGCGGCCGCCGCGCCGGTCAACGTGTCAGCCGGGCGGCCCAACCGAGCTCCAATCGCGCTCCGGACGACGCCTCGAGCGCCAGCGGCAGGACCTCGAGCGCGGGCCGCCGACGCCGAGACCCGAAGGCGAGGTCGAGCTCGCGCGCAAGGTCATCACCGCCAAAGCCCGTCGTATGGAGGGTCAGCAGCACGAGCCCGTCGTCGGCCAGCACCTCGCGGCATGCGGCCAGGAGGGCGGGCAGCTCGTCGGCGAGCCGCCAGCGCCGGTTGTCGGCGCGCCCGAAGCTCGGCGGGTCGAGGACGATGCCGTCGTAGTGCCGGCCTCGACGCGCCTCCCGCGCCACGAACCCGACGGCGTCGTCAACGAGCCAGCGGATGGGACGGTCGGCGATACCGGAAAGGGTCGCGTTGCGCCGCGCCCACGCCACGGCGCCCCGTGCCGCATCGACATGCGCGACCGTGGCGCCGGCGCGTGCTGCCGCCAGCGTCGCCAGGCCGGTGTGGGCGAAGAGGTTGAGCAGCGACGGCTGCCGATCCCGTGCCCGAGATCGGACCTGGGCGGAGATCCACGCGACGTTCGCTTCGTGCTCGGGGTAGAACCCAAGGCCGCCGGAAGCCGTGGCTCGAAGCTCGATGGTCAGGCCGTCGACCTCGATCGCCCAGGCTGTCCCGGGTCCGGTCCACCCGGCCCCCGCTTCGAACCGCAGGTCCGCCTCGCGCCACGCGTCGGGCGCCAGCCGGCGAGCCCAGGCCGTGGGCGCCGGTCGATTGACGACTCGATCGCCGAACCGCTCCAGGCGCCGGCCGTCGCCGGCGTCGATCAGCTCATAGCCGGTCCGACCGGCATCGTTCGCATCGCGAGACATCGCGACATCATGGACCGGACATGACCCGGATCATCCTGTACACCGGCAAGGGCGGCGTCGGCAAGACGAGCATCGCCGCGGCGACGGCGCTCCTGAGCGCGAAGCGCGGGTATCGGACGATCGTGCTGTCGACCGACATCGCGCACAGCCTGGCCGATGCGTTCGACCTGCCGCTCGGCCCAGAGCCCGGCCAGATCGCGCCGAACCTGTGGGGCCAGGAGCCCGACGTCTACCACAACATCGCCCGCTACTGGTCGACGATCCAGCGCTACATGGCCGAGCTGTTCAGCTGGCGCGGCCTCGACGAGGTCCTCGCCGAGGAGATGACCGTCCTGCCGGGCATGGACGAGCTCGGCAATCTCCTGTGGATCGCCGACCACGTCGAGTCGGGCGACTACGACGTCATCGTGGTCGATGCCGCGCCCACCGGCGAGACGTTGCGCCTGCTGTCACTGCCCGAGGCGAGTCGGTGGTGGATCGAGCGGATCGCACCCATCGGGCGGCGGGTCAGCCGCATCGGCCGCCCGATGCTCGAGCGGATGATCGGCGTGCCCATGCCCCGCGACGAGGTCTTCGCGGCCGCGGAGCGGCTCCTCAACCGGCTCGACAAGGTCCACCGACTGCTCGCCGACCCGGAGCGCTCGTCGGTGCGAATCGCGCTGGCGCTCGAGAAGCTGTCGATCGTCGAGGCGCAGCGGTCGTTCACCTACTTCCACCTCTTCGGCTATCCGAGCGACCTCGTCGTCTGCAATCGGGTGCTGCCGTCGGGCGAGGACAGCGACGGCTCGTTCGCGGGACTGCGCGCGACGCAGCAGGCGTACCTGCCCGAGGTCATCGCGCAATACGCGCCGGTGCCGGTGCGCGTCGTGCCCCAGTTCGACCGGGAGATGATCGGCCTCGACCGGCTCGCCGAGATTGCGCATGCGTTGTTCGGCGAGGACGATCCGACTGCCTTCTTCTATCGCGGCCGCCCGTACCAGGTCCTGGCAGAGGATGGCGGTGGCCACGTCCTGGAGGTCGCCCTGCCGTTCACCTCCCGGGATGGCGTCCAGCTCAGCCGCGATGGCGACGAGCTCATGCTCCAGGTCGATGGGCTTCGCCGGACGATCGTGCTGCCGCGCGCGCTCGTGGACGCGCCGACGACCGGTGCGAAGATGGACGATGGAATCCTGCGGATCCGGTTCGGCGCGCGCGCCGGTGCGGCGCCGCGGAGGACAACGAGGCGAACGACGGTCGGGGGTGGAGGCACACGGACATGAGCGGATCGATCGACGTCGGCGCACGGACGCGCCGCGGATCGACGAAGACTCGCGGCGGCTAGTCCGCGGCGACCCAGACCACGATCGACAAGCGCTCGGCGTAGTACTCGGCCGTCAATTTCCAACAGCCGGCCTCGGGGACGTCGATCCCGACGAGCATCGCACTCCCAAGCCCGAACGACGCGTTGGTGCCGGGCCCGGAGCTGAATCCACCTGGACCGTCCAGTCGCTCACCTTTGACGAAGATCTGCGGGGACGGCTCTGCCCGCGCTTCATAGCCCTGCCGCCACCAGAACGTCTTCTGACCGAGGCCGAGTTCGGACCGCGGCAGGCTACTCCAGGTCTCGCCTTTGACGTCCAAGAGCGTCCAAAGGCCCGCGCTGCCATACCACCCATGCGCATCATCAATGGATGACCAGTCGACGCCGTTCTGGGCAGGTGGGGTGAAGGAGCGGTCGGGCATCGTGAGCGGGCAGGCGGCCGCGCCGCTTGCGATGTAACCACTGGATCCCGACATGGCCGGTGAACCGCCGCCGAGCCGGGGCACGATGGCCGGCACTGCCAGGACCACAGCCACGAGTACCAAGGCCATCCCGGCTGCGCGAGCGGCAAAGGCTCGTGGCTCGCCTCCACTGCGGCCCCAAGCGAAGCGTCCCTGTGGCTCGGCAGCGAATCGGCTCCCGTCGACCGGACGCGGATCTGGCTGTGTTGCCCGCCAGCGCGCGCCGGCAGCATCCAGCATTCGGTCAACCGGGTCGCCGGCGAGGCGGTCACTCATCACGTACCTCCAGCAGCGGCCTGAGCCGCTCGCGCGCGTCTGAGAGGGTCGACTTGACGGTCCCTTCGGAGCAGCGCATCACGGCCGCCGTTTCGACGACCGACAGCCCGACGAAGTAGAAGCAGTCAACGGCCAACCGCTGCCGCGCCGGCAGCTGCCCGACGGCGAACTCGATGTCGACGGCGTCATCGGCGGACTGCACGCGCCCCGAGACCTCGCCGAGGAGCACCGCCTGACGCTGACGCCGGCGCGCCTGCCGCGCCTGGTCTGCCGCGATCGCGAGCAGCCATGCCGACGGAGTCCCCCGACGCGCATCGAACTGCCCGCGCTTCCGCCAGGCGCGCAGGAGGGCCTCCTGGACCGCGTCGTCCGCATCGAGCTCCGGGGCGAGCCGTGCCGCCAGCCGACGCATTGCCGGAATGTGCGGGCGTACCCACTCGGCGAACTCGTCCGGTGCCGCCGGGGCGGACATCGGTCGGGGCTCGAGCGCGCTCACCAGCTCCACACTTCCTGTACTGGCCGAAGCACGCTGGTGGTTGGGTCCGACGATACGCAGCTGCCTACGCTCGCGGCAGAAGAAGGCATGCTGTGGTGATCCTGGGCTTCGACGTCGGTGCGGCGCTAACGCCGGACGTCAGCATCATGGCGACGGTCGTTCCGTGGCGTGTTCATGTTCCGGTCATCTTCGTTCTGAATCGCGATGGCGACGAGCTGCACTTGCAGGTCGGTGGCCTGCGGCGCACGATCGTCCTGCCGCGAGCCCTGGTCGATGCCCCGACGACCGGAGCGAAGATGGAGGACGGGGTACTGCGAATCAGGTTCGGCACGCGGCCCGAGCCGGCGCGGGCGGATGGGACGAAACGAGTTGCCACGACGCGGGCTGGCGCCGCTGCTGGAGGAGATCGACGATGACCGGTGAGGTTTCGATTGGCACGCGCCGTCGGAGCAAGGCCCGACGCGGAAGCGCAGCATCCCCGGGCGTGCCGGTCGGCGAGGCGGAGGTTCGCATGGCCGAGCTCGAGGCACGGCTCGCGCGCCTCGAGGGTGCGCCCGGCCTGCGCGAGCGGAGCCGGCGAATGATGGATCGCGTCGTCCCGCAGGAGGCGGGCCAGCACTTCCGCAACGCCGGCCGTGAGCAGCTCCTGGGCATTCGCTCCATCGTCGACTTCTGGATCCGGCGCATCGAGGACGCCGACTCGCGAGCCCGCACCGACTCGGGCCGGGAGACGATCCAGATCGATTAGCCGGCCCTCGGCCGATGTCCATCGGGCTTGGATTTCAGGTCTGGGGCAGCCATGCCTCCTGGGCCGACCTGATGGCCGAGGGCCAGGCCATCGACGAGCGGCCCTTCGAGGCGCTGTTCTCCAACGATCACTTCGTCCCGGTGCCCGCCGCGGAGGCCGTCACCGGCGCGCTCGACGGCCCGATCTTCGAGGGCTGGTCGCTGCTCATGGGCTGGGCGGCCGCTACGTCCCGCGTTCGGCTCGGCTGCCTTGTCTCCGGCGTGGGGTACCGCAACCCGGCGCTGCTCGTGCGCCTCGCGACGGCGCTCGATCACGCCTCTGGCGGGCGGGCCCTGCTCGGGATCGGCGCGGGCTGGCACGAACGCGAGCACCGGCTCCTGGGCTTCGGGTTCCCGCGCCTGGGCGAGCGCCTCGACAGGTTGGAGGAGGCGGCGGAGATCTGCCGCCGCCTATTGGATGGTGAGCGCGTGACGTTCGACGGGCGCTTCTTCTCCCTCGCGGGTGCGATAAACGACCCGGCGCCGCTGCAGGCCCACCTGCCGCTCGTCATTGGCGGCTCGGGCGAGAAGCGGACGCTGCCGATCGTCGCGCGCTATGCCGACTGGTGGAACGCCGACGGCGACGAGCCCGCCGAGGTCGCCAGGCGGAACGCGATCCTCGACGACCGCTGTCGCGCGCTCGGCCGCGACCCGGCCTCGGTCCGGCGCACCGTCGGCCAACCGCCACCGATGGTCCGACCCACCGCCGGTGCCGCCCACCGGGCACTCGCCGAACGGTACGTGGCCCAGGGCCTGCCCGCCACGCTTGCGCTCGAGCTCGCCGCGGGCAACCCCTACGCCGGGCCGATCGGGCCCATTGCGGAGCGCCTCGCCGCGCTCGAAGGCGCCGGCGCCGATCTGGTCGTGTTCGATTGGTTCGCGCCGTTCGACCGCCCGACCCTGGACACCTTGGCGGCCCTCGACATCGGAAGGGGATCGCCGGCCTGGCGCTAGGCCCCGCGGTCGCGGGCGATGTCGTCGAGCCGGCGCCGGGCGGCGTGAAGATGTGCCGCGAGCCGCCGGCGCTCCCGCGACGAGCGGGTCACGGCGATCGTCTCGATCCACAGGCGCGTCCCGTCGATGATCGTCGCGATCCCGGCCGCCGCTTCCCGGGAGAAGGCCGGTCGGCCTGGCACCTCGACGTAGACCGGCGACGTGTGCGCGCCCATCGCCGTGGCGAACGCGGACTCGATGTGATGCGGGCTGGTCACCCGGGCCGCGATCCAGCCACCGTGGCGGACCTCGAGACGCTCGGCGATGTCGACACGGTCGGATTCCGGCGAGCCCGAGGTCGCGGCGACGACGATGCCGTCGTGGACCAGCTCCAGCCGACCCAGCACCGGTTGCGTGGCGGTGGCCGATGCCCGGACTTCGACCGTCCCACCGCCTGAGAGTCGGAGGACGTCGCCCGGTTCGTGGCCGTCCACCTGCAGCCGGAGCGACGCGCCCGAGGAGACGATCGTGCGGCCGGCGCGGACTGCCGCTGCCCAGCCGGCGAACGTGGGCAGTTCGCCGACGGGGAGCCGCGCGTAGGTCCTGATCCCGCCCAGCGCGATCTCGGAGGTCATCTTGTCCGTGCCCCCGACCACCGGCAGCCTGAAGCCGCAGTTGAGGTAGCGGTACCACTCCCGGATCGAGGGGCCGTCGATGTCGGCGGTCAGCGCCTGCAGCTCGACCGCCTCGACCGCCCCGGTCACAATGTCGGCCGCGACCTCGGCGTAGGGCAGCGGAAAGTGGACGGCGATCGCCAGGCCGCCGCCGGCTCGGGCGGTCGCCGACCAGTCCGCCAGCAGCGTGTCGAGGGGGTCACCGAGCCGCCCTTCGGGCGAGCCCGCGCTCGCCATCGGCAGCACCGCGTCCGCGGCGCCGAGCAGCCCGATGTGCCCGAGCATCGTCTGCCTGTTCTCGCTGCCCATCACCACGAGGTGCCGGCCAGCCGCGTCGCCGACCGCGACCGCCGGCAGGTCGGTGACCGAGGTGTGGTGATCGCCCCACTGGGTGGCGAGCAGGTTGACCACGTTCACGCCCTCGGCCTGGGCCTGCAACAGGGCGGATGTCGGCGAGATGAAGTGGACGTGGCAGTCGGCTGCGATCCAGCCCTCGGCCTCCGGCAGTGCGCTCGCGACAGGCTCGAGGGCGAGCGAGATCGCCGACGTCGAGGCATCGACCTCGATGGTTCGCCGGATCGGGCGGTGGGCGAAGCCGTGGGCGACCTCCACCTCGACTCGACCCGCCGGGAGCGCAATCGAAAAGCGCCCAGGTACGTAGGCGTAGGTCGTCGCGCCGAGGACGACATCGGCGCCGACGTCTTCGTTGAGTCCCGGGTTCACCTCGGTGCGGTGCCCGAGCGGTGGGAGGTACCGCCCATCGCCCGCGCGGAAGCTGACGCGGGACGGCAAAAGCCTTCCAGTTGCGGCGTCCAGCACCGCGACGTCGACCCGCCGCGTCGGCGCGCGGAGCGCCTCGATCCGGACGCGGCCACGCACCAGCGGCGCGGCGCCGTCGCGCAGGTCGACAGCGCGGATCGTCTCTGTGGCGACGGTCAGGCGCGCGTCGCG
>CAYXVP010000108.1:0-2054 GCA_964468305.1 uncultured Anaerolinea sp.
TACCGCCCCGCGAGCGCCCGCAACAGCGCGAGCGGGCGGTCGGTCTGGACGAGGGTCGAGTTCAGGTCGGAATCTTTGAGCATAACCGCGCGGAGCCCTTCGATCGCGTACGTCAGCGGCCGAACTGGGGCGATGGCCTGGAGGACGTCCGGCAGCCGCTCGATCGGCCACAGGATGCCGCTCAGCAGCGCCTGCGGCACGATCACCAGCGGGATGAACTGGATGACCTGCAGCTCGGTGCGGGCGAAGGTCGACAGGAAGATGCCGAGGTTGACCGCGCCCAGCGACAGCAGCAGGGCGACCGCGAAGGCCAGCAGCGGTGAGCCCGCCGAATCGACGCCGAGCCCGATCGAGAACGCCGGCGTCGAGTACCCGCCGATCGGCCCGAATGACGGCACGGCGATCGAGTTCAGGATGAACAGCGTCAGGACGATCACCTGGATCGTCGCGAACGTCCCAAAGCCGAGGCTGTAGCCGGTCACGATCTCGAAGCGGGTCACGGGTGTCGCGAGCAGGCGCTCGAGGGTGCCGCCGATGCGCTCGCGCAGGAAGCTGATGCCCGTCAGGAGAAAGACGAAGAAGTAGCCGAAGAAGCCGAGGAAGATCGGCGCCAGGACGTCGACCTGGCTCGCATCGGGCGACAGGTAGACGGTCTTGCGCTCGACCTTCGGGATGATCGGCGGGGTCACGCCGGGCGGCGCGAGCTGGCTGGCGATGTCGGCGAGCGCCGACTGGAGGGTCCCGAAGCGCCCCGCCTCGGCCGCCGGATCGGTGCCCTCGCTGATCAGGGTCAGGGTCGGGCGGTTGCCTGCTTGCACGTCGGCGAGCAGGTTCGACGGGATCACGATCGCGATGTCGCCGGTTCCGGCGCGGATCTTCGCGATCGCGTCGTCCTCGGTGCCGACGGTGGACACCAGCCGGATGTCGCTGCCCGGCTTGGCCGCGGCGTCGGCGAGGGCCTGGGCGATCCGGTCGCCCGCGGCGCCGGCCTCATTGACGAGCACGACGTCGACGACCGTGTCCTTCGTGTCCCTCAGCACCCAGCCCAGGAGGGCGGTGACGACCAGCGGCACGACGAACATCAGGCCGAGGGTTCGTTCGTCGCGACGGAAGCCCTGGGCAATGCGCCGGGCGATGGCGAGGATGCGGCTGGGGCTCACGGCTGGGTCCCCGGCTGGCCACCGACCGGCGTCTGGATCGGGTTGCCCTTGGAATCGAGGCCGGAGAGCGCCAGGAACGCAGCTTCGAGGCTGTCCGTGCCGGCCCGCGCCCGGAGCTGGGCGCCGCTACCGCGGCCGATGACCTTGCCGTTGCGGACGAACAGGAGCTCGTCGCAGCGGTCGGCCTCGTCCATCACGTGGCTTGCGACGAGGATCGTCGTGCCCTGGTCGGCGAGACGGCGGAAATGCGTCCAGAACTGGACGCGGAGCGCCGGGTCGACGCCGACGGTCGGCTCGTCGAGGAAGAGGACCCTCGGCTCGTGGACCAGCGTGCATGCGAGCGAGAGCCGGCGGCGCATGCCGCCGGACAGCTCCAGCGCCGGAGTGCCCTTGCGTTCCTTGAGCTCCACGAGCTCGAGCACCCGGTCGAGCGCCGCGCGGTCGGCGCGACCCTCGAGCCGGGCGAAGAAACCGAGGTTCTCATCGACCGAGAGCTCGGGGTAGATCGCCTCGGCCTGGGGCATGTAGCCGATCGAGGCGAGCGCGCTCCGTGATGGCATCTTCGTGCCCAGGATCCGCGCCTCACCCCCGCTCGCGCGGGCGAGCCCGGCCAGGAGGCGGATGAGCGTCGTCTTGCCGGCGCCATTCGGGCCGAGCAGGCCGTAGATGCGACCCGGCGTCAGGGCCAGGTCGATCCCGTCGACGGCGCGGATGTCGCCAAACTGCTTGCGCAGGCCGACGGCCTCGACGGCGGGCGCCACGGGCGTCGCGGTCATGGCGGTCACGGCCCGGCCGCAACGCCCGGGCCGCGGAGCCCGGCCGCGACGAGCGCGGCAACCGCCGCCTCTGGGTCCAACGGCCACGGGGGGGACGGGGCGGTACCCAGCCGGGGCG
>CAYXVP010000108.1:2064-7355 GCA_964468305.1 uncultured Anaerolinea sp.
GGTCATGAGGTGGAAGAAGATCGGCCCGACGAAGGCCTGCAGGGCCAGGATCGGGTGCATCTGGCGGATGCGGCCGAGAGCCATTTGGCCGCCGATGTAGTGGGTCAGCAGACCGAGCGTGCTCTCGAACAGCGGGCCCATCTCGGCGACCGCCGGCCCGCCGGCGGTGACCTCATGGAAGATGGCTCGCATCAGGCCCAGCCGTTCGCCGGCGACGCCGACGATCGCCTGCCCGATCAGCGGGAAGACGATCTCCGGCGGGTCGGCACGGTGATCGGAGACGATCGCGCGGATCGCGTCGAACGGGGAATACGCCTCGATGAGCGCCTGGAGCAGCGCGCCCTTGCCGGGCACGATCCGGTACAGCGTGCCGCGCGAGACGTCGGCTGCCCTGGCCAGCTCGTCCATCGATAGCTCGGCGAGACTCGTCGTCAGCAGCATGTCCTTCGCGGCGATCACGATCCGCGATCTCGCGTCCGGGCGAGGTTCGAGCTGGATGCTCTCGAGCAGCGATTCCCGCGACCCGAAGTGGCGGTAGAAGGTCGCGCGGGACACGCCCGCCCGATCCGCGATGACCGCTACGGGAGCGCCGGCGTCGTGGGCGAGGATGTCCCGAGCGGCGGACATGACCTGACGCCGGATCGTCGGATCGGCTGCCAGGGCGGGCATGACGTGAACCTAGATGTGACGTCTTGTCCCGTCAAGTCTCACGGTGTCGCGATTTCATGGGCGACGGAGGCGCTGCCGCCGCGGCTCCGATCGGCTGGTCGCGAGGCCCGAGCTGAGCGACTGCACCTCTGGCTGGCGAAGGGCTCGCGCCCTGCCTGATATGAGCGCTCCGAGCAGGATCTGCCCGATCCGTACGCGCACGAGGCGATGGATCGGCGCGCCGACAGCGCCGAACATGCGCCGAAGCTGGCGCTTCCAGCCCTGGGCGAGCGTGGCGCGATACCAGACGAGGTTCGGGTCCGGCGGCGGGTCGAGCGTCCCGGCGAGTTGGACCGTCTCGGTTGGGGAAGCCGCCCGGAGCGGCGCGGCGAGCCTCGCGAGGCCCTCCTCGAGGCGGATGCCGGCGTTCAGGGCGCGCAGCTGGTCGGCCATCAGCGGCGTTGCCAGCGCAACTGCGTACTCCCGCTCGACGCCGAAGCGCGGATGGAGCACGCGCTCGGCCCAGTCGCCGTCGTTTGTCAGCAGGAGCAGGCCCTCGGAGTCCTGGTCGAGGCGGCCCACTGGGTAGAGGCGCGTCCCATCGGGCACCAGCGCAGTCGGGATGAGGTCAAGGACGGTCGTCGCGGCATGGCGGTCGCGCGTCGTTGAAGTCACACCGGCCGGCTTGTGGAGGGCCACGTAGGCGCGCGCCGAACCGATGCCGACGAGGCGACCGTCGACCTCGATCGTCGAGAGCACGGGGTCGACCTTCTGGCCGGTCGTCGCGACCCGGCCGTCGACTCGAACTCGGCCTTCCGCGACGAGTGCCTCCGCGGTGCGACGGGAGGCCACCCCGGCCGCGGCAAGAACCTTCTGGATGCGCTCCTCGGGCACGGTCGGGCTCAGTCGCCCGGGACGGCGCCCTCGGCGTCCACTTCGTCGAACCGCAGCACCGGGACGCCGCCCTCCTCGGCCAGGCGGGCGGCCACGTCCGCGTCGAGCGGCGGCAGGTCGTCGAGGCTCTCCAGCCCGAACCGCTCGAGGAACTCGAAGGCGGTTCCGTACAGGATCGGCCGGCCGGGCGCGTTCGAGCGACCCAGCTCGACCACGAGCCGCCGGTGCAACAGGCTGCGCAGCGTGTGATCCGAATCGACGCCCCGGATGCGCTCCACGGCGGCGCGGGTCACCGGCTGGCGATAGGCCACGATCGCCAGCGTCTCGAGCCCTGCCGGCGACAGCCGGACGGCGTCCACGCCGACGTACCGCGCGACGAGTGCGCCGACGTCGGGCGCGGTGGCGAGCTCGATCCGGTCGCCGGCAGCGAGCAGGCGGATCCCGCGGTCGCGCAGGCTTACCTCGAGATCGCCGAGGCGGGCGTCGACCGTTGCCGGGTCGATTCCGGCGATGGTCGCGATCTCCCGCCGGGACAGCGGTCGCTCGGCGACGAAGAGCAGCGCCTCGAGGCCGGCCTCGGTCAGCTCGCCCGGCGCAGGACGCTCGGTCGTCTCCGCCGCGGGAGCCTCGTCATCGACGAGCTCGGTCATGCGTAGTCGTCCAGCGACTCGTCGAGCGGCGCGCCCTCGATGTCGGCCGCGACGCCCGCCGCGACACGCTCCTCGGCCGTGGTGCGGCGGGCCGTGATCGGGCCGAACGGCTCCGCCTGCTCGACCACGACCTCGCGCCGCTTCATCAGCTCGAGCATTGCCAGGAAGGTCACCGCCACGACCACCCGATCATGCACGCCCCGGAGCAGGTCCTGCAGGACAATGCCGGGCACGCCCCGCAGGGCGAGTCGGATGATCGCCGCGCGCTGGGCCAATGTCACGGTGCGTGGCAGGACCTCGGGCGGCGGCTCGGGCTCGGGCAGGACCTCGACGAGTCCGTCAAGGGCGCGGACGAGGATGCTCGGGTCGATCGGGTGGGTCGCCGGGGCGGTCGACGCGCCGGCCAGGCCCGAGGCGAGGGCCGCGGCCGGCTCGCGCCGGAAGAGCCCGATGCGATCCGCGGCCACGACCTGCAGCGTGGCGCCGGCATCGCGGAACGCGCGGTACAGCAGCAACCGTGCCCGCAGCTCGGCCTCGGGATCGATGCCCTCGTCCTCGAGCGCCGATTCCGTTGTCGTCGGCGGGCGCGGCAGCATGGCCCGGCTCTTGATCAGGATCAGCTGGCCGGCCACGGCGATGAAGGCGCTGATGCTGCCCATCCGGTCGTGCTCGATCGTCGCGAGCGCCTCGAGGTAGGCCGCGGCGAGGCCGCCCAGCGGCACGGTCAGGACGTCCAGACGGCGCCCCTCGATGAGCGAGAGCAGGAGCCCGAGCGGCCCTTCCCACGCCGCGATGCTCACGTGTGTCGACCACTCGCGGCCCCTGCCCGGCTCGATCCGGATCGTCGGCACACCGGCCGCCGCCATCGACTCGAGCGTGAGGTTGGTGCCGGCGTCGAGCGTGCCCATCAGTTGGCCTCATCGGCGAGACGCAGCCGCTCCCCCGCCACCGGGTCGCGCGGCTCGTCCTGCCAGCGGATCAGCTCGACGGTCCGCGGCGAGCAGGACGCGGCCTCGGCCAGCTTCGCCGACGCCTCGGCGTGGCCGCGCAGCCGAGCCATTGCGGCGTGCATCCCCGGCAGCCAGCCGAACGCGAGCTCCGGCCACCCGATTCCGGCCTGGCCGAGGGCGTGCAGGACGCGCGGCAGCATGCCCGTGTCGCCTTTGCCGGCGTCGTGGAGGAGCCCGGCGAGCAGCACCTCGTCATCGGTTTCGCCGGCCGACCGGAGGGCGGCGACGACGTCGAGGCCGTGCCGTCGGTCGGCAACGTGCATCCCGTCAAACACGGCCAGCTGCGCGGGGGTCAGCCACGCCGCGACCGCCGCTCGCTCCCGTGCCGGCACCCGCGCCGTCAGGTGCCGCCGGGTCTGTCGAACCTTGGTCAGCCACCAAGCAGCCGAGCCCGGCGTCACGACCTGCCGGTCAGCAGTCGAAAGATCGGGTTCAGCACCTCGCCGACCACCGCGCCGAGGACGTTCGGGCCACCGATGAACGGCAGGAAGATGAGGCCGAGCAGCACGAAGAGCCCGTATTGCTCGAGCCACGGGCGAACCTGCCATGCCGTCTTCGGGTCCAGAAACGCATACAGCACCTTGGAGCCATCGAGCGGCGGGATCGGAATGAAGTTGAAGATCATCAGGGCAAGGTTGATGTAGACGAACAGCCCGAGGAAGTCGGCGAGCGCGGGAACGTCCATCCCGGTCGCATCGATGTACCGCAACGGGATGGCACCAGCCACCGCCAGGACGAGGTTCGAGAGCGGCCCGGCGGCGGCGATGGCGGCCTCGCCCCAGGCACCACCCCGGATGTTGGTCGGGTTGTACGGCGTCGGCTTCGCGTAGCCAATCGGAAATCCGGCGAACAGGACGGAGATCGCCAGGAGCACGCCACCGGTCGGGTCGAAGTGGGCTCGTGGGTCGAGCGTCAGCCGGCCGAGCATCCGCGCGGTCCCGTCGCCGAGCCGGAGCGCGGCCAGGGCATGGGCGAACTCGTGGATCGGGAACGCGACCAGGAGGAACACCGCGACCAGGACGCCCCGGAGCAGCAGCTGGTCGACCGATGGGGTTCCGAGCATCAGCCGCGCCTGCCCGCGATGACCTGCATGGCCTGATTCTCGCTTGCTCGAGCCTTCACTTACAGGCGGCCGAGCAGGTCCGACTTCTTCGCCTCGTAATCTTCCGGGCTGATCGCGCCCCGATCGCGCAGGTCGGCGAGGTCGCCGAGCGCGCCGGTGATCTCCTCCGAGCTCATCTGGCGGCGAGCGGGTGCGGCCGGTGCGACTGGCTCCGGTACAGGCGGTGGGGGCGGCACGGCGCGGAGGGGCGGGGCCGGGATCTGGAACGCCTCCTGCTCGAGCTTGTGCTTCTCGTCGAGCATCGTCCGCTTGAACGTCTGGGCCTGGGCCAGCATCCGGTAGCGGTCCACCGACTCCTCGGCCGCGGTCATGATGTCGAGGTCGCCGTAGCCGAGCATCCGACCGAGGACGCCCTGCTCGAGGACGGCGTCGTTGATCTTCTCGAGCGAGCTGTCGGCCGAGCGCTTGGTGAGGATGCCCTCGACCTTGATCACGCGGCGGTTCGTGACGAGGTAGTCCTGCGAGTACCAAGCAAGGTAGATCTGTGCCAGCCAGACGAGCCCGATGACGAGGAGCGCGAGCCCGAGCCAGCCGAAGAGGTCCCGCCAGATGCTCGGTTCGAGCTGCAGGTCGAGGACCAGCAGGACGAGCGAAAGGATGAGGAGCACCCACGGCACGCGGCCCTCGATGAACGTCGCCAGGAGGTGCTGCCGACCCCGCAGGGCGACCTGCTCGCCGTCCGCCAGGAGCTTGTCCGCGTAGCGTGCCAACGTCCCCTCCCCTAGGCCCTCGGGTGGGCCCGAGCGTACACCTCGCGGATCCGCTCACCCGTCACGTGCGTGTACAGCTGCGTCGTGCTGATGCTCGCATGTCCGAGCAACTCCTGGACGATGCGCAGGTCGGCGCCGCCTTCGAGCAGGTGCGTCGCGAACGAGTGCCGCAGGGTGTGCGTAGTGACCCGGCCCGCCAGGCCGCGGCTCGCCGCGCCCCGCTTGCCGATCGTCCACGCCTGCTGCCGGGCCAGTC
>CAYXVP010000109.1:0-7329 GCA_964468305.1 uncultured Anaerolinea sp.
TGATCCGCACGGGCGCGTTGGACTCGCTCGGACGGCCGCGGCGCGAGCTCCTGTGGCAATTGCGCGAGGTCGCCGGGGCGACGAAGGGGCGGATGGACGGGAGGACGACGCGCGTGGGCGGCAGATCGCCCGCTGCAGGTCGGCCGATGGACCTCCGGCTACCCGCCACCGCCGCGCCCGACCTGCCGCCGATCACGGAGTCGGAACGGCTCGGCGACGCATACGCGGTGCTCGGCCTCGACGCGAAGCTGCAGGCCGTGGCGCTCTTCCGCGGCGCGCTGGAACAGCTGGGCGCGGTCCCCAACGCCGCGCTGGCCGACCACCGACCCGGCCCGGTCCGGATCGGCGGCCTCGTCGTCACGCGCCAGCACCCGATGACGGCGAAGGGTACGGTCTTCCTCGCGCTCGAGGACGAGACGGGCATGGTGAACGTCACCCTCTGGCCGGACACCTGGGCCCGCTTCCGCGGCGTGATCCGGCGCCACGCCCTGCTGCTGATCGACGGCGACCTGCAGCGCGAGTCGTCGGTGGTCAACGTCATCGCCACGGACGTCCAGCCGCTCACCGCCGTCGCCGAGCGCGCTGGTGGCCCGGAGTCACCCTCCAGCGTGCGTCAGCTGGGCCACGCTGGAATGAGGCGGCTGGGCTGAGCAGTCGTGACCGACGGCCCATCGCAATCCTGTCAAAGGGCCCATGGCCAGCGCGACCCGCGGAGCGATCTTGGGCGCTGAACCGGCCTCCACATTCCACAACCGACCGGCCGGTCGAAGGCACTGGTGTCCATGTCGTCCGCGACTGATCCGCGCGCTCCAGGCCCATCCCGAACCCGACCCGCCATCGGTCCTGCGGCACTCGTCATCGTCGTCGGCGCTGTCGCCCTCGCGGCCGGCTCCTTCGGCTATGACCTAGCGAGCGCAACTCGAGCCGCACCAGAGGCAACGGGCGGGAACCCGACGATGAGCTCGCTGCAGATGATGCGCTCGCCCGGGATGATGGGCTCTGGTCAGATGATGGGCCGCTCCGGTGGCGCGCCCGGCGAAACGGACTTCGTCGCTGGCACTGCCGCGGTACCGCGACTGGTGTACGTGACAGCGGGGCCAGACCTCGCGTTCCATCCGCCGAGCATCCGCGTTGCGAGGGGCGAGACGGTGACGTTCGTCGTTACGACTGCGGGCCCGCAGGAGCACGAGTTCATGATCGGGCCGGAAGGCGCCGTCGCCGCTGACGCCGAAGGTACGCCAGAGATCCAGGGCCTCGGAATGATGATCTCCAAGGCCCTTACGTATACGTTCGACAGCAGCGGGCCGTTTGCATACGCGTGCCACGTTGCCGGCCACTACGAAGCCGGCATGCGCGGCACGGTCGTCGTGATGGGCTGAGTCGGGCCGCGGTCCGACGGAGGGGAGGGATTGATGGCGCAGGCTTCTTTGACCCGCGAGCGGCGGCTCAGCCGCGCGTGGGCCGCTGTCGATGAGCGGCTCGGGCTCTCAGGGCTCGCCTATCCGGTTCCCGCCCATGCCAACGGCATCGGGTACATCCTCGGCGGGATCACCTTCTTCGGATTCCTGATCCTCGCGGTCACTGGCGTCTGGCTCGCGCAGTTCTATCACCCGACCCCGGAGGCGGCGCGCGAGAGCGTCGTCTACATCATGAACGTAGCGCCGGCCGGCGACCTCGTTCGTGGGGTGCACTTCTGGACGGCGAATATCGTCATGGCGACGGTTCTGCTGCACCTCGGGCGAATCTTCATCACGGGGTCGTACAAGCGGCCGCGCGAGGCCAACTGGCTGATCGGCCTGGGCCTCCTCGCCGTCACGCTCGGGCTCGTCTTCACCGGGACGGTCCTGAAGTGGGACCAGGAGGGCTACGAGGCGCTCGGCCACAACGTCGAGGCGGGCAAGCTGCTCGGTGCGATCGGGTTCTGGTTCTCCGGGGACTTCGAGGCGAGCCTGCCGCTGCTTGGCCGTCTGTACATGGCCCACGTCGTCATCCTGCCGGGTTTCGGCGTCATGCTGCTCATCGCCCATTTCCTGCTGGTGAAACGGCATGGCATCTCTTCCCTGCCGTCCGCCCATGACGTAGCGATGGACGGCGGGGATATCCCGACGAAGGGCGGCTCGACGTTCGCGGCCCACCTCGTCCGGATGGCCGGGTTCGGTCTTCTGATCGTCGCCGTGACGACCGTTCTGTCGATCCTGCTGCCGGCAGGCCTTGGCCCTCGCCCGATCCCGGGGACCGAGGTCTCGAAGCCGCCGTGGATGTTCCTGCCGTTCTACCCGTTCGAGAACTGGTTCGGCCTCGCGGCATTGCTCTGGGCCCCGGCGATCCTGTTCGGGCTGCTGGCACTCGTGCCATTCGTTGATCGGAGCCGGTACCGGGCACCGCGCCGGCGGCGGCTGTTCATCTCCCTCGGCGCGCTCGTCGCCATCCTCCTGGTGGGTTTGGTCGTGTTTGCAGTCGTGACAGCCCCCCAGTCGCACATCGGCTCGATGTGACATGGGACCGATCTTGACCCGCATCGCGGTGCTGACGGTCGGGCTGGCGTTTGCCGAGCTCGGTCTGGATGCCGTTGCGCACGGCAGCTCGACCGCATTGCCGGAGCTCGCAATCGCGGTGGTGGCCCTCGTTGCAGGTTCTGCGGGCTTCGTCGTCCCACTCTTGGCAGGAGAGCCGCGCCATGCGCTACACCGCGATGACTAACAGACTGCTTCGCGCCGCCTCGTCAGCGCTGATCCTCGCCGCAATCGCTCGTCCGATCGCCGCGCACAACGGCGCGGCTGGGTCCAGCCTGGCCGTCGAGCCGTCGTCCGTGACGGCTGGCGGAACGGTCGTCCTGGCCGGTACCGGTCTCGAGCCGGACAGCGCACGCCAGATCAACCTCGTCGGCCCCGACGTGGTGGTGCCCTTCCCGTCGGCGATGACCGATGCGGATGGCATGTTCAATGTGACTCTGACGATCCCCGGCCACCTACCGTCCGGGGTTTACACGTTCCAGGCGATAGCCGACGAGACGTTGACGGTCGACCTGACGGTCACCGCTGCCGAAGGGGCCACGCCAGCAGAGCCAAAGCGCGAGGCGGCTGCCGTCGTGGCGCCGAGGGATCGCTCACCGATCGAGGTCGCCGCCATTGCGATTGTCGTGCTCGTCTCGCTCGGAATTGGCGCGCTCCTCATCCTGCGGGCCGAGCGCCTCGGCACAGCTGCGCCAAGGGACGTCGACCCCCGCCTCGGCTGACTCCAAGAGCTCCGGCGCCGGACCTTGGCCCGCGGACGCAGTGATTGGACGAGCGCCCTAGCCGGTCGAGAACAGCCGGTATACGACCACGCCGGCCACGAGGTAGGCAGCCGCGCCCAGCCAGGCGTCGCGACGCGGCTTGCCGCCGAAGAATGATCGCGCGAGAGGCAGCAGCCCGATGGCCAGCACGCCATAGACCAGGTGGAGATCTTCGCGCGGCCGGCTTCCGGAGGCGTACAAGAGAACCCCGACGCCAGAGGTCAGGGCGAGGAGCGCGACGACCGCCCATTCGAAGCGCTTGAAGATCCGGCCCCCAGGCGCGCGCTGGAACGCCACGAGCGACGACCACGCAAGCCCAGCGACGAGCATGGCCGCCGACCCATACGCCAGGATGCGATGCGCGTCGCCCACGTTGACTCCGCGTCGAATGCCGTCCTGCCTCGGCCGGCACGTCCAATGGTGACACGGCCTGGCGGATCATTCCGGGCCGGATCGGGCCGGGTGTGCACCCGCGTGGGTATACTCCCAGGGAGTATGCACGAGCATATCGAACCCGGACACGACGGAGGCGCGGCAACCGCGTCCGCCCACAGTCGGATGACAGCGGGCCACGATCGTCACGCCGGGCATTCCGCCGCGATGTTCCGAGACAAGTTCTGGCTCAGCCTCGTGCTGACGATCCCGGTCGTACTCGTGAGCCGCGACGTCCAGGGATGGCTCGGCTATCGACTGCCTACGTTCCCGGGCGACGCCTACGCGGCCGCTCTCCTCGGGACGGTCGTCTTCCTCTACGGCGGCCTCGTGTTCCTGCGCGGCGCCGTGATTGAGCTCCGTGACCGCCAGCCGGGGATGATGACCCTGATCTCGCTCGCGATCGTGGTCGCGTTCACCACGAGCTGGGCCGGCACCCTGGGCCTCTTCGACGTCGAGATCTGGTGGGAGCTCTCGACCCTGATCACCATCATGCTGCTCGGGCACTGGCTGGAGATGCGCTCGATCGCCCAGGCTCGAGGAGCTTTAGCTGCACTTGCCGAGCTCCTGCCCGATCATGCCGAGCGGGTCACGGACCAGGGCCTCGAGATGGTCCGGGTCGCGGATCTTCGGGTCGGCGACGTCGTGCTCGTTCGCCCCGGCGCACGGACGCCCGTCGACGGGGTCGTGGTCGATGGCACGGCGGACGTCGACGAGTCGCTGCTCACCGGCGAGTCCAGGCCGGTTCCGAAGCAGAGCGGCGACAGGGTCATTGCCGGCAGTGTCGCTGCAGGCGGGAGCCTTCGCGTCCGCGTTTCGGCTGTCGGCGATGCGACAGCTCTCTCCGGGATCATGCGTCTGGTCGCCGAGGCTGAGGCCTCCGGGTCGCGAGCACAAGCATTGGCCGACCGTGCCGCCGCGTTGCTGTTCTACGTTGCCCTCGGAGCGGCGGCGATCACGCTCGGGTTCTGGTGGCTTCAGGGAGATCGCGCGGGAGCGCTCGTCCGAACGGCCACGGTCCTCGTCATCGCGTGTCCGCACGCGCTCGGTCTCGCGATCCCACTCGTGATCGCGATCAGCACATCCCTTGGCGCCCGCAACGGCCTCCTCGTGAAGAACCGGTTGGCCCTCGAACGCTCCCGCAATCTCGACATCGTCGTGTTCGACAAGACGGGCACCCTGACGGTCGGCCGACCGACGCTCGCGGCCGTGTTCGCGGTCGATGGAGACGAGCAGGCCCTGCTTCGACGGGCCGCCTCTGTCGAGGCGGACTCGGAGCAACCCATCGCTCGGGCGATCGTCGAAGGCGCCGCGGCGCGCGGGGTTGGCGAAGTGGCACCCGCCCAGGGCTTCGCTGCGCTCCCCGGGCGAGGCGCGCGAGCGACGGTTGCAGGGCGGGACATCGCCGTCGGCGGGCCGGCCCTCTTGGCCGAGCTCAGGCTCGAGCCACTCGCCGAGACGGCAGCCTGGTCGACGGACGGGCAAGCCGTCCTCCACGTCGTCGATGACGGCAAGGTCGCCGGTGCGATTGCGGTCGAGGATGAAATCCGGCCGGAGTCGGCCGAGGCCGTCGCCGCGCTGCATCGACTCGGCGTCCGGGTCGCCATGATCACGGGCGATGCGGATGCCGTCGCCGAGTCAGTCGCTCGACGCCTCGGTATCGACGAGGTGGCCGCACAGGTCCTCCCTGCCGAGAAGGCCGACGCCATCCGTCGCTTCCAGGCAGGGGGTCGAAGGGTCGCGATGGTGGGCGATGGCGTGAACGACGCACCTGCGCTCGCAACCGCCGACGTCGGCATCGCGATCGGGGCCGGTACCGACGTCGCCGTGGAGTCGGCCGGGCTCGTGCTCGTGCGGAGCGACCCGCGGGACGTCGTCGGCGCCATTCGGCTGTCGAGGGCGACCTACCGAAAGATGGTCCAGAACCTGGTCTGGGCGACCGGGTACAACCTGGTCGCGATTCCCGTCGCCGCCGGCGCACTCGCCGGGCTCGGCATCGAGCTGCCGATGGCGGTCGGTGCAATCGCCATGAGCGTTTCGACCGTCATCGTCGCCGCAAATGCCCAGCTGCTCCGCGGCCTCGACCTCCGTCCGATGCCAGCGGGATAGAACCGAGGAGATGTCATGAGCCAACGACCCGACCACGTCATCGACCCCGTCTGCGGCATGTCGGTCGACGTCGCCGCCGCCGAGGCCGCGGGCCGAACGGTGGTGCATGAAGGGCGGACCTACGCGTTCTGCCGTGACGGCTGCCGTCGCGCATTTCTCGAGGATCCGAGCACCTACCTCGCGGCGATTTCCGCCGTCGACACCTCTGACGATGCTCATGCGGACTGGCACGCCCACGAGGCCGGCCCCGTGGCGGCCGGCAGCAAATCGGCCCGTCCGTTGCCGGTCATCGACGCCGGCATGCGACGTTGGTACGAGAGCTGCTCGTGCTGCCTCTCCGAGGCCTACCCCGAGGTCAAGGCGGCGCTGGACGCAGAGAAGGCCGCAGTAGCGGGAGGCTCGGTTCCAGCCTAGGCGCAGTCGGGGCCGCGAAGCGGCGGCGCACCCGGGAGACCCTTCGCAAACGGCGGGCCCAGCAGACTGGCAAGGACCGTCAGCGTGGCCGCGTCATCGCCGAGGTAGAGCACGACGACCCGATCCCGGAGCCAGAATCGCGGCGTTCCGACCCACGAGACGATCGACGTTCCGATCTTCGATGGATCCTGCGGGTCGATCTTCTGCGAGGCGGCGAGGGCCGCCTCGTGGTCGATGAACGAGTAGACATGCAGGGCTTCATGGCCAACACACACGATGACTCCTTCGCCACCGACGGGTTCGGCCAAGAATGACGCGCCGGTCTTCGACTGGATGCCCGCGGCTGACAGATCGGCGACGAGGCCTTCGACGCCGCCTGAGATCGTGGTGGCCGCCATACCGGACGCGTCCGATCCAGATGGCGAGGCGCTTGTCCCCGCTCCCTGGCAAGCGGCGAACACGAGGGCGGCAATGAGCAGGAGCGCGGTCTTCACGCGATCGCGCAGACGACGTCTGGTCCAGATCGGTTCCCGCATGAGGCCGCCGTGAGTGGGCTGGCGTCCTGACGAAATCCTGGGGCACGCTGGGATGCGGAGATTGGGCTGAGCCTGGAGCGCGACGAACGCCGTGATGCCCGAACCCTCTTGATCGCTCATGGAGAATCGAGCAAGTCGCCCCTTGGAGAGCGTCCGCCGGCGGCCTTTCGTTCGCCGATCGCCCGACGAGCCTGGGCGCGAGGAGGACGGGCGATGCTCCAGCGATGGGTTCTGGTTGGAAATGGGATCGTAAACGGCATCTTCGGCCTGGGTTCCTGTTCGCCGCCAACGCCGTTCTCGGGCTGTTCGGTGGGATGTCGATGGAACCCGCAACCGAGCAGCTGTTCGGCGGCGCTCTGATCGGGTTCGCCGTGCTCAACGTGGTCGCGCGTGACGTGGCCGCCTCGGATGCGCGGCGGGCGATCTTTCTCGCGAACGTCGTCTACAACGCCGTTGTCGTGGTGACCGCGATCCAGGGCATCGAGCTAGGAACGAACACCGTCGGTTGGGTGACAAGCTCCTATCTAGTCAAGCCCCCAAAACCGAGGTCTGACCGACCGCTTC
>CAYXVP010000110.1:0-7314 GCA_964468305.1 uncultured Anaerolinea sp.
AGGTACGGCCGAGCGAATCCCGCTCCCGAATCACTCCGTCGACGCCGTCGTCGTCGGTCAGGCTTTCCACTGGTTCGACGGAATCCGCGCCGTGAGCGAGATTCGCCGCGTCCTCAAGCCGGATGGCGCGCTCGGGCTCATCTGGCAGGCGCGCAACCCGACCCGGCCCTGGATCGAGCGGCTCAACGAGATCATCGACGGCGCGGACGACGGGCACCCGCGCTTCCGAACGATGGGCTGGCTGGCTGCGTTCGACCTCACCGCGCTCTTCGAGCCGTTGCGGGAGGCGACGTTCGACACGGTCCAGCACGCCTCCGTCGAGACGATGGTCGATCGGGTCGCCTCGATCAGCTACATCGCGGCGATGAGCGTGGCCCGGCGCGAACGCGTCCTCGGCGAGGTCCGCGAGCTGATCGCGAGCGATCCAGACACGGCCGGCGCGGACGCGATCGAGCTTCCCTACCTCGCCCATGTCTATTGGACCCGTCCGACACGTGCCCCGAGCGGACCCTCCAGCGGGCTCGTCGCTGCGGTCAACGTCTCGCCCGGCGGGGTGCCCAAGCGACCGATCGCCGGCGCGCGCATTCACTGGCGGGGCCTCGAGGGCGACGCGCACTCCAAGCCGGAACCGATCCACGGCACGCCCGAGCAGGCGGTCTGCCTGTACGCGTTCGAGGCGATCGAGCGAGTGCGCGCAGACGGCCACGAGGCGTTCCCGGGCGCCTACGGAGAGAACCTGACGCTGATCGGGCTCGATTGGGGCGGCCTGCGCCGCGGCGAGCGACTTCGCATCGGAAGCGAGGGCCCGCTCCTCCTGCTGACCGACTACGCGACGCCGTGCGACACCCAGGAGCGCTGGTTCGTCGACGGTCGCTACGGCCGCATCTCCTCGCGAAAGCATCCCGAGGACGCTCGCTGGTATGCCTCCGTCCTGAAGGAGGGCGAGGTCGCCATTGGCGACGTTGTGCACCTCGTTCGGACCGCGTAGCCCGCGTGCCTGGGATGCGGACCCGGCTCGGCGTGACGCCCGAGATGCCGCGCGTGGCGCGGCTGTCGATCGCGCCGGTGCGTGGCCTCGGCCTGTCGCACCCGACCTCGATCACGTTGTCCGAGATGGGCGTCGTCAACGACCGACGCTTCTACCTGGTCGACGAGCAGGGTCGCCTCGTCGACCGCCTGCGGGTCGCGGAGCTCTGCCGGATCTTCGCCGAGACGGATGCGGACGCGACCTGGCTGCGACTGACCCTGCCGGACGGCCGGGTCGTCGAAGCCGAGGTGAAGCTCGACGAGCCGGTCCAGACCGACATCTACAACCGAGTGGCGATCGGCCACGTCGTGGGCGGGCCGTTTGCCGCCGCGCTGGGGACGTTCGTCGGGCGACCGGTGCTGCTCGTGCGCTGCGACGTGCCGGGCGGGACGCGGATCCGCAAGGGCGAGACGCAGGTCCGCAACGCTGTGAGCCTGGTCTCCGACGGCTCGCTCGGGGAGCTGGCCAAGCAGCTCGGCGTCGAGCGCGTCGACGGTCGCCGCTTTCGGATGCTGATCGAGCTCGAGGGCGCGCTCGCGCACGAGGAGGACACCTGGATCGGCTGGTCGGTCGAGATCGGGTCGGCGGTGATCTCGGTGACGAAGCCGGACGCTCGCTGCGCGATCACGACCCAGGATCCCAACACCGGCGAACGCGACCTCGACACCCTGCGGGCGATCCTGCGCTACCGCGGCTTCCGCCCGGACGATCCAGAGCACAAGATCGACTTCGGCGTCCTGGGCGAGGTGCTCCGGCCGGGCCGGATCTCGGTCGGCGACGAGGTCGCCGTGCTCGAACCCGCGTCGGCGACGGCCTGACGTGCCCGATCCCATCGATCGACTGGCCGGTCTGCAACCCGCCGAGCGCAATCGGCTGCGGCGGTTCGCAACCATCTTCGAGCGGATCGATGTGGGGCAGTACGTGACGTTCGCCGAGGTCCCACCGGCCGAGGTCGAGGCGGCCGAAGCCGAGGCGACGCGCGTCCTCGCGTCCGGCCCGAGGCGCGATGCGGCCAAGGCCGCGGTGTCGGCTTTCGTGGACGAGGCGGCGCAGGCCTACTCCCGCCGCCCGACGCTGACCGACACGCTGTTCATGTTCCGGTCCCTGCCCGATCGGGCGGAGGATCGTATGCGGTTCCTCGGGTCGGTCGAACGTGCCGTCGTCGCGTTGATCCTGTGGGACGAGCTGAGCGAGCCCAGTCGGGTGGCCCTCATCGGGCTGTGGGGCGGCATCGCCGACCGGGTCGTCGGCGGCGAGGAGCGTTAGTCGGCCAGGGTCGCCTGGTGGAACCGCAACACCCAGCGCCCGTCGCGTCGGATCCAGATCGACGACCGCTTCGCGTGCCGCGGGTCGCGCCAATCGTGCGTGGCGAGCACGTGCGCAGCGATCGACATCGATGAACCCGTATCCGCAAGAGTCAACGGGCTGTAACGGCCGTACGATGTCTGCGTCTTCTGTTCACAGGACCCGGGTCAGGGCGCCCGGGCTGAACGCTGGGGCGATGGCCCGAGGAGGACGGATGTTTCCAGTGCGGCGCAAGGCTCTCTCGATCGCCTTGCTCATCGGGACCTTGGCGACCCCCATCATCGCGGGCCCTGCGGCGGCCAACGATGTTCAGCGATACCAGTTCGACTTCCCGCCCGTGGGATTCACGTGGTCGTTCGCCTGCGGTGCCGACGAGGTCGACGGGACGATCACCGTCAACAACGAGACCGGGACCGACTTCTTCGATGGTGCCGGCAACTGGTACAGGACGATCGTCTCGGGGCAGCTGCGGGCCGATCTCTTCGCCCCGTCGACCGGACAGACGTACCGACTGAACATCAGCGGACCGGGGATCTTCGCGATCGATCCTACGAGTCAGGACCTCTCGAAGTACGCGCTTCTCGGGCACGAGATCTTCTTCGGGGGCCACTACGTCTACTATGGACACCTAGACCTTGTCGCTGGCACACGCGTCGGAGTGCGGATCGATCTGTGTCCCAAGGTCGGGCTCTCATCCTGACGCGGGGACGCTTCTCCGCCAGAGCAGGCACGTAGCATGAGGGCGTAAAAGAGGCCCTCGGGCAGGGAGGAGGCGACCCCAACACCGGGATCGACGGGTCAACGCGGAGCGGGCGGGAGCGGCACAACGCTTTCGACGATTCCCTGGTCGCCGGGCTGGGTTCGTCGTTCGTCGGGCTCGAGCGGGAACCGGCAACAGCGCTCCGGGCCGTCATCCTCGCGGGTGACGGCCCGACGTTCTGCGCGGGCGCGGACATCGATTGGATGCGGGCCGCGATGGCCCTCGACGTCGAGGGCAACGAACAGGACGCGATGGCCATGGCCGAGATGTTCGAGACGATCGACTCCTGTCCGGTCCCGGTCATCGCTCGGGTCCAGGGTGCGGCGCTCGGCGGCGGTATGGGCCTCTGCGCGGTGAGCGACCTCGTGATCGCGGAGTCCGGGGCGAGATTCGGGTTTACCGAGACGCGGCTCGGGATCCTGCCGGCCGTCATCTCGCCGTTCGTGATCGCCAAGATCGGGGAATCACACGCCCGTGCGCTGTTCCCCGGCGGCAAGCGTTTCGACGCGCTGTGGGCGCAGCGAATCGGGCTGGTCCACGAGGTCGTCGAGGGCCAGGCGCCGCTCGACCTCGCCGTCGACGCAGCGATCGCGGACATCCTCGCCTCCGGCCCAACCGCAGTTCGCGCGGCGAAGGCGATTGTTCGGGAGGTCCGCGGCCTCGGCCACGGCGCGACGAAGTGGCACACGGCGCGCGTGATCGCTCGCCAACGCGTGAGCGACGAGGGCAGCGAGGGTTTCGCGGCCTTCACGGAGAAGCGACGGGCCCGCTGGGCAGATGAGCCTCGGAAATGAGCGACCGACCGCAGCCGGCCTGTGCGCCGAGGACGCGGCGATTTGAGCCCTGGCTCGTTGCGACCCTGGTCGTGGGACTCGGGGCGTTCGGACTACTGCTCTATCTCGACCACACGCTGACCTTCTGGCTGGATGAGTGGTCGTACATCCGGATCGGTGGAATCGGGACGGTCACAGACTGGCTGCGACCCCACAACGAGCACTGGAGCACGTTGCCATTCCTGCTGTACGAGGGGACCTTCTCGCTGGTACGTCTCAACTCGTACCTGCCGTACATCGCCGAGCTCCTCGTCATTCATGTGGTCGCCGTCGCGGGCGTCGTGGTCCTCGTGCGGCGAGACCTCGGGCCCATCGCCGGGTTCGCCGTGGCGCTGCCCCTGGTGCTGATCGGAAGTGGCTATCAGAACATCGAGTGGGCGTTCCAGACCGGGTTCGTGGGCTCGGTCGCCGGCGGCGTCTGGGCCCTCGTTGCCCTCGATATGCCCGGCAGGCGCTCGACGATCGCCGCCAGCCTCCTGCTGCTCGCGAGCCTGATGTGCTCGAGCATCGGCCTTTTCTGGCTGGTGGCCGTGACGGTCCAGCTGATTCTGGATCGTGCGCACCGAGGACGGCTGTGGGCAATCGTTCCGGCCGTCGCTTCCTACATCGTGTGGTACGTCGCCTACGGAGCCGCCGGGACCGAAGCGGACCGACAGGCTCTCACTATCCGCAGCCTCATCGAACTGCCGAGATTCGTCGGGATCGGGTTAGGCCACGCCGTCGGGGCATTTACCGGACTCGGGAACATCCTCGGGGCCGCTGCGTTCGTGGCCCTCGCGCTCCTGTCGCTGGCCGGCCTCGTGGCGCGCAGCGCGCCGCCACGAGCCATCGCCATGGTCGTCGGGCTGGTGGCGATGTTCGTGACCATCGCCATTGCGCGAACGCATCTGGGCCTTGACTTCGCCACTCGCAGCCGGTACGTCTATGTCGCCGGGTTCTTCCTCGTCCTCGCGGTCTCGAGCTGGTTGCGCACCCTGGAGGACTCGAGACGGATGCCCGGGATCGCTCGCCTCGCGCTCGTTGCGTTCGCGGGAGCCTGCCTCGTTTCGAACGTCGTTCGCCTACCGGCCGCACACGCTGAGTTCCAGATGAACGCCGACCTGACGCGCGCGTTCGTGACCGCCGCCCGACAGCATGAGTCGGAGCCATCGTTTGACCCCAAGGCATCGATCCTCGGTGCTGTCTCGGCTCGGGATGTCGTTGCCCTAACGACCCGGTTCGGGGATCCGAACGTCGATACCTTGATCCCGGGTGCCGCGAACATACCGACTGCCGAGGCGGACGAGCTGGCACTCATCATCGTGCTGGGCCGAGGCTTCCGCGCGGGGCTGGCAGCGGCGCCGATGCGGCCGGCTGTGGCGACGATCACAGATCTGCACCGCGCCTCGGTGACCGTGGCGAGGGACTGCCTCTCGGCCGTCGGGCTCGCGCCGGGAGGTTACGTCACCGTGCTCGTCCCGCCCGGAGGATCGCTCACGGTCACGCCGGCGGCCGCCGGTGAAGTCGGCGCCTGGATCGGCCGCATGTTCGCGCCTACAGCACGCACCCGGATAACGGTGCCGCTCACACCGGGATCGACGACCGCGATCAAGGTGCCCGACACAGGCAACGCCGACTGGCAGGTTCACCTGGAGCTGCCCCCGAGCCAGACGCAGGTCTGCGTCGCGAGCCCAGGCGGGTAGGCGAGAGCACGTTGCGGTAACCCCCGCCGCTACGCGACAATCGCGACACTTATGGCCGATGAGCTCACTCCGAGCGAGTTTGCGCGACGGATCGGCGCTACGACCCGAACCGTGCAACGCTGGATCGCGACGGGTCGCCTGCCGGCGAGGCGCGTCGGGGGGCGCTGGCGTGTCGCGCCTGACGCGTTCGGCGCGTTCCGAGCCGTGCCAGGCGGTGCTTCACCGGCTTGGTCTGCGTCGTGGACGTCGGTAACTCGGGCTTCCCGTGTCGCTGGCTCGCGTTCGACCCTGTCTGCGATCAAAACCCTGTTCGTCGCCAACCGCGGCGAGATCGCGGAGCGCATCACTCGGTCGGCCGAGCGCCTCGGGATCCGGGTCGTCGTGCCGCCGACGGACCGGTCCAGCGACCTGGATCTCCTGGACGCCGACCGAGTCGTTGCAGCCGCTCGTGCCGCGGGCTCCGACGCGGTCCATCCAGGATTCGGGTTCCTGGCCGAGAACGCGGGGTTTGCGCAGGCCGTGATCGATGCAGGAATGCTCTGGGTCGGGCCGCCGGCGAACGCGATCCGGACGATGGGCGACAAGGCTGCCGCGAGGCGGCTTGCGGTCGAACTCGGCGTGCCCATCGTTCCGGGCTACGACGGCGAGGACCAATCGGACGCGGCGCTGCGCCGGGCGGCGAGACGGTTGGGCTATCCGCTCCTGGTCAAGCCGGCCGCGGGTGGCGGCGGCAAGGGCATGCGCGTCGTCCGCGAGCCGGCGCGACTCCCCGCCGCCCTCGCGAGCGCGAGACGCGAGGCCCAGGGCGCCTTCGGCGACGCCCGCCTGATCCTCGAACGTTTCGTCGAGGGCCCGCGTCACGTCGAGGTCCAGGTCCTGTTCGATGACGGTGGGAACGGAGTCCACCTGGGTGAGCGCGACTGCTCGACGCAGCGCCGGCACCAGAAGGTCCTCGAGGAGGCGCCGTCGCCGGCGGTCAACCCGGCGACTCGGCGGCGGCTGACCGGCTACGCGCTACAGCTCGCGGCGGCGGTCGGCTATCGAGGCGCCGGGACCTGCGAGTTCCTTCTGACCAATCGGCGCGAGGTGTTCTTCCTCGAGATGAACACCCGGCTCCAGGTCGAGCATCCGGTGACCGAGCTCGTCACCGGCCTCGACCTCGTCGAGGAGCAGCTGCGGATCGCCGAGGGTCTGCCGCTCGCCGTCAGCCAGCACGGGATTGACGACGCGCTCGCGAGCGGCGGCCACGCGGTCGAGGTCCGCCTCTACGCGGAGGATGCGGAGGCGGGCTTCCTGCCGGCGACCGGGTCGGTCGAAGGGCTCGTCTGGCCGACGGGACCGGGCGTCCGCGTCGATGCGGGCATCGATGCGGGCACGGTCGTCGGCTCGCGGTTCGACCCGATGCTCGCCAAGGTCATCGCCCATGGTGCGGATCGCGGCGAGGCCCTGGATCGACTGACAGCCGCGCTCGACGAGACGGTCCTGCTCGGACTGACGACGAACCTCCGATTCCTGCGCTGGCTCGTTCGCCAGCCGGTCGTTCGCGATGGGCAGGTGCGTATCGACACGCTCGACCGGATATGGCCAACCGACGACTGGGCAACGCGGGCCGCGACGCCGGACGTAGCCTGGCGCGCGGCTGGCGGGGCGCTCGCGTCGGCCGGCTGGCTCGGCGGATGGCGCCTGAACGGGCCGGCGCGCATCCGG
>CAYXVP010000111.1:0-7257 GCA_964468305.1 uncultured Anaerolinea sp.
CCGCCGACGCCTCGAGCGAGCGGGCGCGGCCGCGCCACGCGGAGCCCGGCCCGACGACGCCCTTCACCGCGGCGCGCATCCGCTCCGCGATCGGTCCAACCTGGTCGCCATCGGTCCGCGGGAGCAGCACCGCGAACTCGTCGCCGCCGTAACGGAACACGCGGTCCGAGTCGCGGCTCGCGGCGACGATCGCGTCGGCGACCTGCTTCAGGAGGACGTTGCCCGCCTGGTGGCCCATCAGATCGTTGACCGGCTTGAAGTGGTCGAGATCGAGCATGACCAGGCTGAATGGCTCGGCCGCCGCGATGAGCGACTCCATGTGCTGGCCGAACGTGCCGTGGTTCAGAAGGCCCGTCAGGACGTCCGTTTGTGCCCGGCGGCGGACGTCGAGGTGGACCTCCGCGTTCTGCAGCGCGATCGCTGCCTGGGCCGCGAACAGCTGGACGAGCTCGAACTCGTCGTCGGTGAAGAAGCCGCCCTCGCCGAGCCGCTCCATGGTCATGACGCCGATCGGGCCGTCGCGCCCTCGCAGAGGGACGCAGATGAGGCTGCCGTGGACCGGGCCGCTGGGCGCCTGAGCGACCCGGTCGTCGTCGAACTCGTCGTCGATCCGGACGGGCTCGTTGTGCTCGAACACCCACGTCGCGATGCCGGTCTCGCCGGGCAGCCAGGGCTGGAGGTAGTACTCGGCGTCGGCGCCGCGAGCGACGACCGGCGAGAGGGTGCCGAGGTCCTGGTCGATGAGCTCGATGGCGACGTTGTCCGAGCCGATGATCTCGTTGAGGCGGTCCGCGATCGTGCCCAGGAGGACCGGCGCGTCGAGCGTGCTCAGGATCGAATCGGTAATGCCGAGGAGCTCACGCTGGCCCCGCACCATCCGCTCGAGGGCCGCGGACTTCTCGCGCAGGCGCTCCGTCGCGTCGGCGGTCGCGAGGTGGATCTCCGCGTTCTGCAGCGCCACGGAGGCCTGTGCCGCGAAGAGCTGGGCGAGCTCGAACTCGGCGTCGCTGAACCGGCGGCCCTCGCCGATTCGCTCCATGGTCAGCGCGCCGATGGCCCGATCGCTGCCGCGCAGCGGGACGGAGATGAGGCTGCCGTGCGTCGGCCCGCTCGAGCCCTGGTGGACCCGCGGGTCATCGAACTGGTCGTCGATGCAGACCGGCTCGTTGTGCTCGACGACCCACGCGGCGAGCTCGACCTGGTCGGGCGACCAGGGGCGCATGTAGCGCTGGGCCTCGGCGCCGCGGGCGACGACCGGGGTGTACTGGCCGCTCTTCTCGTCGACGAGCTCGATCAGGATGTTGTCCGACCCGATGAGGTCGGCCAGCCGGTCGACGATCGTGCCCAGCAGCACGGGCGGTTCGAACATGGTCAGGATCGACTCGGTGATGCCGAGCAGCTCGCGCTGGCCGCGGACCTTCTGCTCCAGCTCGGCCGACTTGTCGCGCAGCCGCTCCGTGGCGTCGGCGTTGGCCATGGCCTGAGCGGCGAGGCTGGCGTAGATCTCGAGCAGGCGGAGGTCGTCGGCGCGGAACTGGCGCAGGCCGAGCTTTGACAGCACCAGCACGCCGAGCACGCGGTCCTCGAAGAGCATCGGCGCAACGAGCATCGATTCCTCGGTGTCGTCGGCGGTGCCGGGGATCGTCTGGCAGCGCGGGTCCTTCGCGGCATCGTCGAGGAGCTGGGCCAGGCGGTGCTGGGCGACCCAGCCCGTGATGCCCTTGCCGAACTTGACCCGCAGCTGGTCCGGCGTCTCGTCCTGGTATTCGCCGACCCGGCCGAGCATCGCGACCGGGACGAGGTCCTGGCCGTGCAGCCGGTAGACCCGAACGTTGTGGTAGTCGATCAGCTGGCGCAGCTCGGTCGCGATCGCCGTGCCGATCTCCTTGACGCTGGTGAGGCGAGTGAGCCGCGTGCCCAGCTGCTGGATCGACTCGAACTGCGCCGTCCAGGTCGCGAGCTGGGCGTAGTTGTGGGCCGCCTTGATCGCGACGGACGCCTGCGTCGCCAGGGCGGCCATCGTCTCGAGCTCGTCGGCGCCCCACGGGTGCGGGTCGTCGTGATACACGCCGAGGATCCCGAACGGCTCCGGCCTGTCGCCGTCGAGCAGCGGCGCGATGCAGACGGTGTCGAAGCCCTCCTGGATGACCGCGGCGCGCAACGTCCCGGACCGTGGGTCGTCGCGGAAGTGGACGGAGAACATCGGGCGACGGGCGGCGATCGCGGCGCTTGCCAGGCTTGTGCCCTGATCGGCGGTCACCGTGGCGATCCAGGCGCGCGACAGGCCCCGTGAGGCGGCCATCCGGCGCGCCCCGTTCTCCTCGAAGAGGAACGCCGCGACGCGATCCGCGCTGAACAGCACCTGGGTGTGGTCGACGAGCCGATCGAGGATCTCGTCGAGGTCGAGCCGGCTGCCGATGTCGCCGGTCACCCGGCGCAGCGCGTCGGCGCGTTGCAGCTGATGGGCTACGTCCGCGGCCGAGGCGGCGGCGCGGACGATGGTCCCGACGGACGTGGCGGCGATGCCGATCAGCTCGCGCTCGGGCTCGGTGACCGGCTTCGTCCTCTGGCGGACGACGAGGAGCACGCCCCATGGGCCAGCCTCGCCGGGGATCGCGCAGGCGACCTCCCGCCCGGCCTGGTTGGTCGCCGAGAGGTCATGGTCGGGGTCGCCCTCGACGACGACGCCAGGCTCGGCGAGCGCGAGCCCGAGCGCGCCGAAGGTGCTCGGCAGCTTGACGAGGCCACGGCCAGGCGCCCCGGCGACGCCGATCGGCGAAAGGCGCCCGTCGTCGAGGCGCCAGGCCGAGACGTGGATCGCATCGAGGCTGTCGCGGATCGCGCGGAGCGCCGCGCTGACCGGCGCGTCCGGGCTCGTGATCGCCTCGCGGATCGCCGAGGCGTTGATCGCCGATAGCTCGCCGGCGAGGGCCAGCATCGACTGGTGATCTGCGACCGAGATGGAGTCCTCGGCGGGGAAGGGGCCGCGCCGCCGGCTCGTGGCCGGGCGATCGTCGGCGCCGTCCGCCGGCCCTGACGCGTCGCTGGCGGCGAGGAAGCGGTGGAGGTCGCCGAGGCGGTAGCGGCGGTCGCCGCGTGGGTTGATCCGGTAGTAGCGCAGGCGTCCGGCGTCGCTCCACGCCCGGACGGTGTTCGCGTGGACCCCCAGAACCTCTGCCGCCCGGGTCACGGTCAACGTCGCGTCGAGTGGACGCGGATGCAGCAGGTCCACCTTGGCCAAGCCCTGTTTTTCTCCCGGCAAGATTCGTGAAGTTAGTGGCCCGAGACTATCTACCCCACATTTCTTGCCAATGGTCCGAAAGTACCAACCTGTCTCATGGAGGCACCACGGCTCACCAGGGGCGCGGTCGGTCCTCGGGTTCGGCGTGCTTCCGGCCCCCGGTCAGGCGCACGTAGGCGAGGCTCGCGACGACGCTCAGGACGGCGATGCCGAGCACCCCGAGCACGGCCAGCGCCGGGTCGCCGACGAGGCCGGGGCCGCCGCCCGTCGTGCGCGTGTCCGAGCCCGGCCGGCCCGTTGCCTGGGGCGACGCGGCGAGGGCCGCCGGGGCACTGGCGAAGAGCTGCTCGAGCAGGAGCCAGGCGACTGCGATGACGAGCAGCCCGGCCCCGAGCGCGAAACAGGCAAGGGCCAGCCGTGCCCGGCCGGCGGCGCCGCCAGTGATCACCCGCATCGCCTCATCGTCCTCGAGGGTCGTCAGGATGAGCGGACGACCGAGGCCGGGCCCGATCTCCAGTCCGCCGCCGGCGCGGCGCGGCACGCCCAGCACCGCTGCGTGCTCGATCGTCGACACCTGCTCGACGACCATGCGCACGGGCGAATCCGCCGGTACCCCGGCCGGTGCGCGATCGCCCAGGTCGCCGGCGACGCCCTTGCGTTCCCGGGCCACGACAACGAGCCCGTCGGCCAGCCCCGGGCCATCCACCGCGATCTCGTCGAGGCCCTCGCGCACGCTGAACGGGACGATCTCGTCGTTGCGCTCGAACCGGGTCCAGCGTCCATTGCGGGTGGCCGGCTGCCACTCGAGGGTCGTCCGCCGAACGACGAGCGGCCGATGATCGGCGTCCTCGAATTCGCGGTCGCTGTCGAGCCGGCCGTCGACGCGGACGTAGCGAGCCTCGCCCGATTCGGCGATTCGTCGCGCCTCGGCAATGGACACCCTCGGTACGACGGCGAGCAGCCGACCGACCCGGGCCTTCGACCCGAAGCCGCGCTGGATCCACGCCGCGGTGGCGAGGGCGAGCACGCCCGCGACGCTGAGGACGAGGGGGCTCACGCCCGGATCATATGGGCCCGGAAATCGAAGGGCCCGGAGGAACCTACCCGACACGTGGGCGTTGATGCGATCGCCGCCGTTAGTGTCGCTCGGCCCCTCCGGGCTGATCGGTACGCTAGGCCCCGCCGCAGCCCTCGGTCAATGCCACATGTCCACGAGATTCGAGGGACACGCGCCGCTTGTCCACGACCGGTCCACAGTCGACCTGCCAGGGACCTCCTCGGTCACCTGGCCGGACCGTACTCGCCCAGGGTGCTCAGCCGGCGGCGCGGCCAGTCGCGGGATCGATCGCATTCACGCCCCCGCCATAGCCGGTGAGCACGAGGCGCCCGCCGACGAGGCTGGCCGCCGTCACGACGTCGGTGTGGGCGATGCGCCAGGCGACCGTTCCCTCGGCCTCGATCGCGAACGTCTCGAGCTCGGCCTGCACGAGGACGTGACGCAACCGCGACGACGTGAACACCGAGATCAGCGGGGTCGCCGAGCGGTGGATCCACGCGGGCGCGCCGGTCCGGGCATCCAGCCCGTAGGCGTGGAAGCCGTACTTCACGACGAGCTGACCGGGCGTGTCCCACAGCTGCGCGGACGGGTGGTCGTTGATGGTCGAGGCGAAGCGGGTCGTCCACGCCCCGGCGGGTCCGTCGATCCGGAGCTCGGCGCGGCACAGCGCGTCGGGATCCTCGGACACCTCGGCGCCCAGGTCACGCAGCTCGCCGCCCACCTCCGACAGCGCGAAGACGGCCTCCGCCTGGCCCGATCCGCCCCAGCGCCAGCGCGCCCGCAGCCCGCCCGGATAGGCGACGGTCGCGTCGTGCGGTTCGGCGCCCAGCTGCCCGCCGAGCCTCAGCTGGCCTGCTCGATCGGCACTTCGGCGATCGGCGCCACGTGCGCGTCGGCGAGCATGCGCAGGATGCCCGGCGATACCGGGAACACGGCGGTCGGCAGGCCCGCCGCCGCCCAGACCGTCTCGTAACGGGTCAGCTCGGGATCCATGATCACTCGTGTCCGCTGGGCGTGGCCGAACGGCGGGATGCCGCCGATCGTGAAGCCCGTCAGCTCGTCGGCCTCGTGGGCGGTCGAGCGCCGGATGTCGCGTCGGCCGATGACCGCTGCCAGCCGCTCGAGGTCAACGCGGTCGGCGCCGGACACCAGGCAGATGATCGGCTCGAGCGCCCCGTCGTCGCGGGTTGTGACGAAGACGAGCGACTTGACGATCTGGGCGAGCTCGGCATCGAGCGCGCGCGCGGCATCGTCGGCCGTGTGCGTGGAGTCCGCGAAGACGGTGACCTCGAGGGTCACGCCCTTTCGGGCTGCGGCTTCGAGCACCCGCTGCACGGCAGGGTGCTCGAGGGCGGTGGGCACGGCGGCGAGGATAGCACCGGCCCACGGTACGATCGGCAGGCATGGATGCCATCGTCTTCGACTGGGACGGCACCTTGATGGACTCGCTGGCGGCCGTCTTCGACGCGAACGCGAAGGTCCTCGGCGAGTACGGTGTGCCGTTCGATGAGGAGCGCTACCGCGCGGCGTACACGCCCGATTGGCGGGTGATGTACCAGCGCCTCGGCCTGCCCGAGGCGGCCATGGCGGCGGCGGGGGATCGCTGGCTGGAGCTGTACGCCGACACCGACGACGCCATGCTTCTGCCCGGGGCGGCCGAAGCCCTCGGTCGCCTCGTCGACGCCGGGTACGTGCTCGGCCTCGTGACCGCCGGCGACCAGGTCGTGGTCGAGGCGCAAATGGAGCGCCTCGGCGTTGCCGGCCTGCTGCCGATCCGCGTCTACGGCAGTGACGACGTCGCCTCCAAGCCGCACCCCGAGCCATTGCTCCGCGCGCTCGACCAACTCGACCGCCCCGATTTCCCGCCCCTCGCCCGGGACGCCGGCCAACTGGCCGACGTCTACAGCAAAAGGAGCGTGCTGGTCGCGTTCAAGATATTCGAGATCTTGGTAATGACGCTGGCATTGATCGCCTTTGCGGCGGGCGGCATCGATTCGATGCTCGCGATCGTTTTCCTCATGGGCGTGCACACGGCGTTTTTCAGCCCGGCGAAATACGGCATTCTGCCCGAGATGCTGCCCGTAACGGATCTCTCACGCGGCAACGGGCTCCTGGAAATGAGCACGTTCGTCGCGATCATCCTCGGCACGTCGCTGAGTGGCCCGATTTACGTGGCTTGGAAAGACCGGCCGGCGTGGATCGGCGCCTTGCTGGTCGCGATCGCCGTAGTCGGCACGTGGACCAGCCTGGGAATTCCCAAAGTGCCGCCGGCGGCGCCCGGTGGGCGGCGGCTGCGGCTCAATCCCTTCGGAGAGATATGGGACGGCATCAAGCGGCTTTATCCGGACCGCCCGCTTTGGCTGACCGTCCTCGGCCTCTCTTATTTTTGGTTCGTCGGCGCACTCGTGCAGCTCGACACGCAACCATAGACCTGCAAAACCGCTGAGTGAGCGAAGTTCGTGGAGACGTACGCTCTGACCACGGCGCGGTGGCCGTTGTTGGCGGTGACAACGATGTTGTAGGGCGCCGTGTACAGCACGCCGCCGCTCACTGCCAGGATCGTCTCGCCAGTCCCAGGCGTACCGAGTCCGAGCCCGTTCACGCTGCCAAAGCCGGTGGACCACGAAGGCTTGATGCCCCCGATCGTGATGCCGCTCGCGTTCGTGGCGAGGGTGATGTCCTGGGCCGACACGTCCGCGGCGGCGAAGAAAATCAACGCCAACGCTGCCGCCGGAAGGAGTACCTGGCCTGACAAGATCGCGCGGAAATTCCTACGGAATCGTCATCGTGTAAGTAATCGTGGCCGAGTCTGATCCGGAAACCGTGCCGCCATTGGTCGGCTGAACCTGCACGCCTATGTAGCGCGTAATAGCTGTGCCGCTCGCCAGGCCGGTGCCGATCGACGTCGGCGATCCCGAATTGGTGGACATCGCCGCGAGGTTCCCGATCGCCGCAGGCG
>CAYXVP010000112.1:0-7234 GCA_964468305.1 uncultured Anaerolinea sp.
CGTCGCGCTGCACGACGACGGCGGCGTCGTCGGTCGGGGCGAGGTTGAAGCGCCCGCCAGGCGCGTCGATCCGGTCCTCGGCGTCGAAGATCTCGGCGAGCTCGGAGCTCGGCCGCTGCTGCGTCATCCGTCCACACATGGCATCTCTAGTATCGTCCGCCGGGCATGACCGACCCCGCAACCGACCCCTTCGCCGACCCCCGGCTCGACGCCGCCCTCAGGACACAGGGCCCGCTCGACGCCGCAACCGCCCAGCGGCTGATCGCGCGCGGGCGCGAGCGCCTCGACAACGGTGACAGCGCGCAGGCCATCGCCGACTTCCGGCGGGTCTTGTGCAACGAGCACCCCGCGATCACGGGCGCCGGCCTCCGCGGCTACGCCGACCCCCGGGACCGGCTCACCGACGACCGCCAGGCAGCCGCGGCGTGGGAGGCGGTCGTGAGGCTCCGCGACAACCCGTCGACCTCCCAGGCCTGGCGGAATCTCGCCGGCGCCCGCGTTCGGGCGGGCGAGCTGCAGGCCGCGATCCAGGCCTACCGCGAGGCCGACAGGCGAGCTCCCGCCGAGGACAGGCAGGAGATCGCCTCGCGGCTGGGCTGGCTGACCAAGGAGACCGGCAACTCCGGCGCGGCAAGCCGCTACTTCTCGCGCGCCCGCGGAGGTGCCGGCATCCGGCTCGCACAGCTGCTCGTGATCGTCACCTCGATCGTGTCGCTGATCGCCCTGACCGATCCGGAGGGGAGGCTCTTCAACCTGCTCCTCCTCGACCGCCTGGATGTCCTGCACGGCGAGCTCTGGCGGCTGTTCACGGTCACGCTGGTCCACGCCCCCGGTCAGACGACGCCGTGGTTCTCGCTGCACCTGCTGCTGAACATGTACGCACTGTGGATCGTCGGCCCGATCGTCGAGTCGATCTGGGGCAAGCGCCTGTTGCTGCTCTTCTACTTCCTGACCGCGATCGCGGCGTCGACCGCGAGCTTCCTGACCTCGCCCGGCCCCGCCGTCGGCGCGTCCGGCGCCATCTTCGGGCTGGTCGGGGTGATCTTCGCGGGCACACGCGCGCACCACCCCATGCTCGACCGTCGCGCCCGGGCGATCGTCCCGCAGCTCGGCTTCTTCATCGTCATCAATCTCGGCTTCGGGTTCCTCGCCGGCGGCACGATCGACAACGCGGCGCACATCGGCGGCCTCCTCTCCGGCATGTGGCTCGGTTTCGTCGTCCCGCCGGGCAAGGTCCCGACGCTCCGCTCGGCCTGGCAGAACCCGCGCGGCGAGGCTGCGCAGCGTTCACCGTTGCTGGTGATGGCGGGCGTGATCGCTCTGCTCGGGGTCGTCGCGGTCGGCCTCGCGGCCGGCCGCGCGACGCTCTGAGCTGCCGACGAAGATGCTCGGGGCGATGTCCGATCGCGCGGTCTCCCTCGACCGAATCCGCGCGGCGCGCGAGCGGATCTCGGGGCGGATCCACCGAACGCCGATGCTTTCGTCCACGACGGCAGCGCAACTGATCGAGGCGAGCACCGGGCATCCGCTCCGCGACGGCCGGCTGTTTGCCAAGGCGGAGCACCTTCAGAAGACAGGCTCGTTCAAGCCACGGGCCGCGCTGGCGAAGCTGACGTCGCTGACGCCTGAACAGCGCTCCGCCGGGGTGATCACCCTCTCTGCCGGCAACGCCGCGCAGGCGTACGCATGGGCCGGGAGCGTCGAGGGAGTCTCGGTCACCGTCACGATGCCCGCACGGGCTGTCCGATCGAAGGTCGACGCGTCACGTGCCTATGGCGCGGAGGTCGTCCTCCATGGCGAGCACGTCGGTGAGACCCTGGCGCGGTTGCAGGAGCTCGTCGACGAGCGCGGGCTCACCCTCGTCCACCCGTTCGACGATCCGGAGGTCATCGCCGGCAACGCCTCGTCCGGTCTCGAGATGCTCGAGGACCTGCCCGACATCGACGTCGTCGTCGCCGGCGTTGGCGGGGGCGGGATGATCGGCGGCGTCGCCACGGCGCTCAAGGAGCTTCGACCGAGCGTTCGCGTCTACGGCGTGGAGCCCCTCGGGTCCGATGCCGTGTCGAGGGCGATGAAGGCCGGGAGCGTGATTCGCATCGACCCGGTGAGTGTGGCCGATGGGCTCGGCGCGCCGTTCGCCGGCGAGTGGACTCTCCCGATCTGCGCGAAGTACCTCGACGACATCGTCCTGCTCGACGACGAGACGATCCTCGGCGGCCTGCGCTTCGCGGCGGAGCGCATGAAGCAGGTGCTCGAGCCCGCCGGGGCGGCCGCGCTGGCGGCGCTCCTCGCCGGCCGGATCCCGATCCGTGACGGCGAGCGGGTGTGCGTGATCTTCTCGGGCGGAAACGTGGAGATGTCGCGACTCGGCGAGTTCCTGCAGCACCCGATCCCGGGAGCCGCCGCTAGCGCCTGACGAACGGGACCCGCGGGAGCGTGAAGCCGACGCGAGCGCCGTGCGGCGCAACGTTCTCCGCGTGGGCAACTCCGCCGTGCGCCGCTGCCAGCTCGCGGACGATGGCCAGCCCGAGGCCGGAGCCCGTCCCCGAGCGCGCGGGATCGGCCCGCCAGAAGCGCTCGAAGGCGCGATTCGCCGTTCCCTCCGGGAAGCCCGGGCCGTCGTCGATGACGTCGAAGTGGATCGCCTCCACGCCGTCGGGCAGGGTCGCCGGACCAGCCTGGATCACGATGTGGCCGCCTGTCGGCGTCGCCTCGATCGCGTTCTCGACGAGGTTGCCGAGCATCCGATCGAGCGCAACTCGATCCGCGGCCATCGTGAGCGCGGCACCGGGCGCCGTCACCACCGCGATGTCGACCCCGCTCGCGGTCGCCCGCGCCCCGAAGCGCGTCGCCGTCTCGGCGAGGACGTCGGCTGCGTCGACCATCTCGGGCCGGATCTGCTCCTCGCCGGAGCGAATGCGCTCGATGGCGCCGACCTCCGAGACCATTCGCTCCAGCCGCCCGGCCTCCTCCTCGATCGCCTTCGCCGCGGCCTCGGCGCTCTCGCCCTGGGCCGTGCCGTCACGGAGCGCCGTCGCGAAGCCGGCGATCACCGTGAGCGGCGTCCGTAGGTCGTGGCGGAGGTTGGCGAGCAGCTCGCTCTCGCGGCGGCGCGTCGCCTCGAGCTCGCCTGCCATCGCGTTGAACGTTCCGGTCAGGTCGCGAACCTCGAACGGGCCCTCGAGCGGCAGCGCTGTCGCCCGCCCGGCCGGGATGTCCGCGGTCGCGGCGGCGATCCGCCGAAGCGGCCCGGTCACACTCCGCGCCAGCGCGAGCGCGAGGGGCGTCGCGATCAGCAGGATCACGCCGATCACGACCGGGATCGTCCGGCCGAGGTCCGCAAGGGCCAGTGCCGCGGATTGGTCCCGGGCGACGACAGCGATGCCTTTCGGCCCGGTGGTCCCCACGCGACGGACCCCCGTCGCGACGTACAGGTACGGCCCGTCCGGCAGGCGGAATGATCCCGATTGCTGCCCACCGACGGCGATGTCGCCGTCGATGGCGACGCCGGCGAACGCGGTCCCCGCGATGGGCCGGATGTGCCCGTCCGCTCCGACGATGACCAGCTCGTAGCCGCGCCCGGCGATCTGGTCGCGGAGCTCGAGAACGGTGCCCCGGAGCTGGCCCGTGCCGATCGAATCGCGGACCTGCGGCAGCACGCTGCCGACGACGTCGGACAGGGTGTTGAGGGTCGAATCCTGGTGCAGGCCGCGGAGCGCCACGAACAGCGCGCCGCCGACGCCAACGACGATCACGAGCGCGAGAACGGCGAACGCGGCGAGGAGCCGGCCGCGGAGGGAGCGCGGGATCATTCGGCGAGATCCGGCTCCGCCCGATCGGACTCGGCCCGCACCCGCTCGGCCTCGGCCGGCACGGGCTCCCGCCGCGGCGGCACCATCCGATAGCCGTAGCCGCGGGCGGTCTCGATCTCCGGCCCGTCCGGCGCGAGCGCCTTCCGCAGCTCCCCGACGTGGACGTCGACCGTGCGGGTCTCGCCGGGGAAGTCCGTGCCCCAGACATCCTCGAGCAGAACGTCACGAGTGAGGACAACGCCCGGGTCTCGAGCCAGCGCGACGAGCAGGTCGAACTCACGCGGCCGGAGCGTGAGCCGCCGCTCTCCGACGTACGCATCGCGTCTCCGCGGGTCGACGCGCAGGAGGCCGACCTCGAACGGCCGGCCGCCCTTGACCGCGCCGTCAGCGCGCCGGAGCACCGCCTTGACCCGCGCGACGAATGCCCGCGGGTTGAACGGCTTCGTGACGTAATCGTCCGCGCCGAGCTCCAGCCCGACGATCGCGTCCACGTCCTCGCCCCGCGCCGTGAGCATGATCACCGGGGTCTCCCCGCGCTTGCGGATCTCCCGGCACACCTCGAAGCCGTCGCGCTTGGGCAACATCAGGTCGAGGATCACGAGGTCCGGCTCGTGCCGCTGCTGGAGCAGCAGCGCCTGGTCGCCGTCGCCCGCGGCGATGACCGCGAAGCCTTCCTTCTCGAGGTACAGGCGCAACAGGTCGACGATGTTGCGCTCGTCGTCGACGACCAGGATCGTTTTCACGGGCGCGAGTTTAGGCGCGCCCCAGGACGCTCCCGACGATCAACGTAAGGGGCGCGTAAGAGCATCTCCTGCTCAAGCACGGCGTGCTGCTCGCCTGTGGGCCTGAATCACGATGGTTTCACTCATCCGAAATCATCGCGATCGACGGTCAGTTGGCGGGCGTCGTGTCGGCACCGGTGCACGCGCACCGGCGGCGACCACCAGATGCGGACGGCCGGTCGGGCGCGGCGGAGGTCGACCCCGGCCAGCCACGCCAGAATCGGATCCTGCGTCGCTGGATCGATCATGTACACGCGACTCCTGCGATCGATCTTCGACCAGCGCCAGCGGAGTAGCCCTGCCCCGACAAGCAGCCGCAGCTGACGGCTCACGGCGGGACGGCTGAGGCCGAGCGCCAGTGCAATGTCGGACGGGTGGCGGATTCGGCCGGCAATCAGCGCCACGATTTGGCGTCTCGTTGCATCGGCCAACAGCTCGATGCCCTCTGCTACACGTCGCGGCATGCCTCCGACCTGTGCGCGGGCGGGCTCGCGAGCATGGCGGAGCGCGGTTCGCCCGCGCTTACGCGCGCCGACCGTCCAATGCCGCCTGCGGCGCGTTGGTTCCGCTTCGTTGGAACCATCTCGATTCGGGGGCTGACGGCGACTGAGGCACGATGGCCCGGATCGGATTTGCCCCAAGCATTTCGTGCCGACCCTCGTCGCCCTAGCATCGGCGCGTGTTTGCGACCCTGATGGGCGCCCTGCCGCGGCCGACCGAGGCCGCTGACGACCTCGATCGAGCCATCGACATCGCCATTGATGCCCAGGCGGAGGCCGGGCTCGAGCCGATCACGGATGGACGACTGGGTCGAGTGTCCTTCGATCGGATTCCGACACCGGAGGAGGCTGTCGATGCCTGGCGATCCGCCCAGTCGCGTACCGAGCGGGCGGTGAAGCAGGCGCTGCCGGGACCATTCGCGCTGGCTGGGGGGCCGGAATCGGCTGACGCCCTGGCAGATGTCGTGGCGGCACTCGCCGCGGCGGGCTGCCCGCTCGTCGAGATCGAAGAGACGGCGATCGATCGGCTGGACGTCGAAACCGAGCGGGAACGGTTCCGGGCCGCGCACCGGCGGCTGCTCGATGGCGCGAGCGTGAGCGGCCCGCACCTGAGCCTGTCGATCGTCGGCGGCGCCCCGGGTCCAAACGCGTGGGCGACGATCCTCGAGCTCCCGTACTCGAGCCTCGCGGTCGACCTCATCGCCGGGCCCGACAACTGGAACCTGGTCACGCGCTGGCCCGGCGAACGCGGCGTGATCGCGGGGGTCGAGTCTGCGGCGACAATCGACGAGACGAGGGAGGTGCTGCTCTGGGCGGGGCACTACGCGGCGTCGACGCGAGGGCGGGGGATCGATCGGGTCGGGCTCGGTTCGGCGGGCTCCTGGGCGAATCTCACCTGGGAGGCGGCACTTCGGAAGATGCGGCTGCTGGGCGATGCAGCGGGGCTCGCGACCCTGCCGGCAGGCGAGGAGCTGGCGCGCTCGCTGGACCCGCGGGCGGTCAGCTCGCGACGTGCCGCGCTCGGGCACGACGTGTAGCCTTCGAGGCATGCCCACCCGCTTCTGGCACGGCTTCGCCGACATGCACGTCGTCGCCGACAGGGAGGTCGTGATCGCCTCGGGCGACGGCGCGGTGATCACCGACACGAACGGCAAGGAATACATCGACTCCACCGCCGCGCTGTGGTTCTGCAACGTCGGCTACGGGCGCCGCGAGATCGCCGACGCCGTGGCGGAGCAGCTGGCCACGCTGCCGGGCTACTCGTCCTTCGGCTCCTACACGACCGACGCGACGCTGCGGGCCGCCGACCGGCTGACCGCGCTGGCGCCGATCCCGAACGCGGTGGTCTTCCTCGCCTCGGGCGGCTCGGACGCGATCGACACCGCGACGAAGCTGGCACGACGCTACTGGGACGTCATCGGCAAGCCGCACAGGACGCTGTTCGTGTCTCGCGAGCACGCGTACCACGGCATGCACGCGATGGGGACCTCGCTCGTGGGCATGCCCGCGATGCGCAATGGCTACGGCGGCGAGCCGTTCATCAACGAGGTCGTCCGCGTGCCGGCGCTCGACGTCGAGGCGGTTGCCCGTCTGTTCGATCAGCGCCGCGACGAGATCGCGGCATTCATCGGCGAGCCGGTCATCGGCGCCGGTGGCGTGATCCCGCCGACGGAGAGCTACTGGCGCGACATCAGCGCCCTGTGCCGGCAGTTCGACGTCCTGCTCATCGCCGACGAGGTGATCACGGGCTTCGGGCGGCTGGGGGAGTGGTGGGCCACGCAGCGCTTCGGTATCCAGCCCGATCTGATCACCTTGGCCAAGGGCGGGAAATCGGGCTACATGCCGCTCGGCGGCGTGCTCGTGGGGGAGCGGGTTCGGGCGCCTTTCTGGGACGAGCCGATCGCTGGCGCGGTGTTCCGCCACGGCTACACGTACAGCGGCCACTCCGGCGCCGCGGCGGCCGCGCTGGCGAACATCGACATCATCGAGCGCGAGGGCCTGGTCGGTCGGGTGAAGCGGCTGGAGCCGGTGCTGGCGAACGCAGTCGAGCGCCTGGCGGATGCCCCGCTCGTGGGCGAGATTCGGCACGTCGGCCTCACCGCCGCGATCGCCCCCAAGCCCCAGGTGCTCGAGGGGGAAC
>CAYXVP010000113.1:0-7143 GCA_964468305.1 uncultured Anaerolinea sp.
TGCCGCTGCCGGCGATGATCACCGAACGCGGCAGCGCGAAGGCGTCGGAGGTCCTCGCCCGCGGTCGACAGGCGGCGATCACGGAGCGCCTGGCGGATCGGGTCCGTGCGGCATTCGGGCTCGCGCACACGCTGAGCGCCCCGCTGCGCTCCTCTGACGGCGTCGTCGGCGCCATCGTCCTGTCCCGTCGCGAACGCAGTGCCTGGCCGGAAAGCTCGCGGCGGTTGCTTCGCGTCGCCGCGGGGGAGACGGCGGCCGCGCTGGAACGGGCCGACTCATTCCGAGCCGCGGAGGCGAGCGCCGCGACGGATCCGCTGACGGGCCTGCCGAACCGGCGCTACTTCGACGAGTTCTCATCGCTCCTCGCCACCCGCCGCCGCTCGGGCGACGCCATGGCCGTGCTCATGATCGACATCGACAAGTTCAAGGGCCTCAACGACACGTACGGCCACCCGACCGGCGACCAGGTGCTCAAGTCCGTCGCCGCCGCGATTACGGCGGCAGTCCGCGATCAGGACGTTCCAGCCCGGATCGGCGGCGAGGAGTTCGCCGTGCTGCTCCGGAATCCCGGACCGGAGGTGGCCGTCGAGATCGGGGAGCGGGTTCGCCAGTCGGTGCGCGAGCTCGACCTCACGTCGCTCGGCGTGCCCGGCGTCAGCGTGTCGGTCGGCGTCGCGAACGCATCCGACGCGGACGAATCGATCCAGGCGCTGCTCGATCGCGCCGACCACGCCCTCCTGCGCGCCAAACGCGCCGGCCGGGATCGCGTGATCGCCGGGTAGCCGGGTAGCCGGGTGGCGAGCCTCGACCTTCTTGCCATTTCGACACCCAGGGTCGGCTCGGCATCCAAGAGTCGCCACGGACCCGGGACGCAGCCGGTTCCGGGGTCGATCCACGTTTGGCTTGAGGCTTCCAAAGGCGCCAAGGCCCTCACAAGCGCGATGCTCGCTGCCTAACCGACCACCGGTGTCGATTTGGCAGAAAGCTGCCCCACAAGGCGGTCCGTACCATCAGGTCGATGCCCGACCAGGACGTGAGCGCCGACCCCGTGCTCGACCATGTCGTCGACGAGGAGGCCGAGGCGGAGGCCGCCACACAGGGGCAGCAGCGCGCGGCGGGCGACGTCCCGCTGCTGAGCAACGGCGAGCTGGCGCAGGTGTTCCACGACATCGGCGACCTCCTCGAGGTCAAGGGCGAGCTCGTGTACAAGGCGGTGGCGTACCACCGCGCAGCCGACGCCATCGGGCGCTCGCCGGTCGAGGTCGCGCGCGCCTACCGGGCAGGCAAGCCGCCGAACATCCCCGGCGTCGGCAAGGCGATCGCCGACAAGCTCGAGGAGCTGGCGAGGACCGGCCGCTCCGAGTACCGCGACAAGCTCCTCGCCGAGTTCCCGACGACGCTGCTCGAGATGCTCCGGCTCCCCGGCGTCGGGCCGAAGACCGTCCGCCAGCTGTACCGCGAGCTTGGGGTGAAGACCGTGGACGAGCTCCGCGTCGCAGCGGAGTCGCATCGCATCCGCGACCTGAAGGGCCTCTCGGAGCGCACCGAGCAGCTGATCCTCGAGGGCATCGCCCGCCTCGAGCGCCGGGAGGGCAGGCTGCTCCTCAACCAGGCGAAGGTCCTCGTCGACGAGATCGGCGACGGCCTCCTGGGCGTGCTCGACGTTGAGCGCATCATCCCGGCCGGCTCATACCGCCGTCGCAAGGAGACGATCGGCGACCTCGATCTCCTCGCAGAGACAGACAACCCCGACGAAGTGGTCGATGCGTTCTGCCGGCTGCCGTCGGTCGAAGCCGTCCTCGGACGAGGGCTGCACAAGGCCGCGGTCCGGATCGGAGGGCGCGGCCCGCAGGTCGACCTGATGGTGATGCGCCCCGGTCAGGCCGGCACGTACCTCATCCACTTCACCGGCTCCAAGGAGCACAACGTCCGGCTCCGGGCGATGGCCCGTGACAAGGGCTGGAGCCTCAGCGAGTACGGCTTCGCCCGGATCGACGACGCCGGCGAGATCATCGCCGCGGCGGATGGTGGCGAGCTCCGCGTCTTCGCCACCGAGGCCGAGGCGTACGAGTTCCTCGCGCTGCCGTTCATCGAACCGGAGCTCCGCGAGGATCGAGGCGAGATCGAAGCGGCGCTTGCCGGCACCCTGCCCACACTGGTGACCGAGGCGGATCTCCAGGGCGACCTGCACTCGCACTCCGACTGGTCGGACGGTTCGATGCCGGTCGAGACGATGGCCGAGTTCGCACGCGGCCGGGGCCACGCCTACCAGGTCATGACCGACCATTCCCAGTCGCTGGCGATCGCGCGTGGCCTGACGCCCGACAGGGTCGAGGACGAGCGCGCGCTGATCCGCTCCCTCAACGAGCGCTTCGCGCGCGACGAGGCCGACGGCACTGCTCCGCCCGAGACGAACCCGGAGGGCTTTCGGCTGCTCCACGGTTGCGAGCTCGAGATCCGGGCGGACGGCCAGCTCGACTACCCCGACGAGCTGCTCGCGACCTTCGACCTCGTCGTCGCCTCGCTGCACGTCGCCCGTCGCCAGACCCGTGCCGAGCTCACCCAGCGCGTCCTCAACGCGATCGAGAACCCGCACGTCGACGTCATCGCCCATCCCGCGGGTCGGATGATCGGCACGCGCGACGACCTCGACCTCGACTGGGACACCGTCTACCGGGCTGCGGCGCGAACCGGCACGGTGCTCGAGATGAACGGCTCGCCGCACCGGCTCGACCTGTCCGTCGAACGGGCACGGCGAGCGCTGGAGCTGGGCTGCTTCCTGTCGATCGACTCGGACGCGCATCACACGCGCGAGTTCAGCTACCTCGGCTGGGGAGTCTCGCAGGGGCGCCGGGCCTGGGTCCAACCAGCGGATGTGCTGAACACCCGCTCCCGTGCGAAGCTCCTCGCCTGGCTGGCACAGGCGAAGCCACGGGCCAGGCCGGAGCCGGGCGTGGAGCCGGGCCGGTCGCGCCGCGTACCATCCCGCGCGTGAACGGCGAGAGCGGGGCTCGCGACCTCGCGATCACCGTCGGCGTGATCGTGGCGCTCTCGAGATTCGCCCCGGAGGGCTTCGTCTGGCCGATCGCCGTCGTCCTCCTCGCGGCGGTGTATCTCGGCACGCTGCAGATCGTCGGCGAGGCGGACCCGGCGGCGCAGAGCGCCGGCGTGCCGGTCGAGTCCGTGTTCCTGCCCGCCGCGGCCTCGCTCGCGGCGCTGGGCGCGATTCGCCTGGTGCCGACCGGGGTCGTCCTGGCGCCGGCGTTCCTCCTCGCCGGCGGGCTGGTCGGGCTCACCCTGGTGACCGAGCTGCGCCTTGCGGGTGCGAGCGGTCCGCCGTCGAGCACCGATCGGACGGTGGTCCTCGTCGAGATCCTGCTGGTCGGCTTCCTCGGCTTCGCCGGCGTCGCGGCACTCGTGCCGGGCGGACTGCCACAGCCCGGCGACCCGACGGGCGGCTCGATCCCGGCGCCCCTCGCCTGGGTCGCCCAGGCCGGCGGCGACGCGCTGATCGCCTTCCTGCTCGCGTACCGCGCCGCCGCCCTCCGAACCCCCAACTTCCGCGACGTCGCCTGGTTCGCTGTCACCGGCGCGGCGGTCGTCGCGATCGCCGCCGTCGCCCTCCGGTCGATCGAGATTCCGCGCATCCTCGGCCCCGCGCTCCTGGTCCTCGTGTTCTTCCTGTGGGACGCGATCCACAGCGGTGGCCGCACGCGCCGCCGTCGCGACCCGTGGCGGATCTGGGAGACGGCGCTCCTTGCGGTCCTCGCCATCGCAGTTATCGGCTGGACCCTCGGCCAGCGGGGCGTCTAGGTATCGGAGTTCAGAAGAGGAACCAATCGGCGATCGCCAGGTTCGTGGGCGGGAGAATTGCCTCCGATGCCAGCATCAGACCTATCGGCGCCGAGAGACGCCGACCCTGCGCGAGGCCGCAGGCAACCATGACTCGCGCGGTCCCGGGAACCTCCACCCACGACTCCGGATCATTTTCGAGCTCGACGCCGAGGACAGCGGCTGCGGTCGGTGCATCGACGGCGGCCAGGGGTCCAATCCGATGGGTTGGCCCGAGGTAGGAGTAGGCGACGATATCTCGGCCATCGGTGCATAGCGTCCGAGTCCGTCTGAGCCCGAGAAACGCGTGATCGACCTGACGGTCGGTGCCATAGGCACCTTCGTCCAGCCGACGCAATGCGGCAGTCTCGCCGTCGGCGTCGGCAACTGGCACGACGCGGGGGCCGACCTGTCGATCCCTGCGCCCGATCCCTTCGGCGGCCGGCCGGGCAGCCGCGCCGGGCGGCGGATCGAGCGACAACATCGGCGTCGTCGGCACCAGCCCGTGCCGCGCGTAGATGGTGTTCGACCGGGGCTGGATGGAATCGGTCAGGGTGACCTGCCGCGGCGGCGCGTCAGCGTGGGCGAGCTCGAAGAGTCGCTGGCCGATCCCGCTTCCCTGGGAGTCCGGATCGACGAACAGCGTGGCGAAATACCACAGGTCGCCACGCGCGAGCGCGGCAGTGAAGCCGATGACCGTTCCGTCCTGGTCGGCCACCCAGCAGCGCCCGGGATCGTGTTGGAGCAGGTGCGCGAACGTTGGGGTGAACGTCTCGATCGGTCGGTCCTGCCACGCGAAATTGTGGCGCTGGACGAGCGCACCCTCGGCTCGTAGGAACACGCGGGCCTCCGCGTCGAGGTCGGCCTCGGTCGCCGGACGGAACACGACGCGGTCGAGCGTTGCGGCCAATTCTCTCCTCGGCGAGAACTCTACGCGTGTGCGACTGCTCCGTGGCTTTGGGTCCCATCCACTGCGTGGCCGAAGCCCGAGGTTGACGACGTCGATGCCCGGCCGCTCGCCTCGGGGCGGACCCTCGGCTAGAATGCATCGCCCCTCCGAATTCGAACCCGAACGTCCGCTGCGACGGCGGATGTGCGCCCGCGAGCCCCAGCCCGAAAGGATCTGATCAGTGACCTTCCCCGAGACCGAGGCGACCAGCCCCGCCGCGACCACCCGGATCAAGCGCCAGTTCGCCGAGCAGGCGATCGCCAGCGCCGCGGCCGGCCAGTGGTCCGATGCGGCCGACGTGAACCGCAAGCTCCTTGAGTTGGGGCCCGACGCGGAGGCCGAGAACCGGCTCGCCAAGGCCCTGTGGGAGCTCGGTGAGCTCGGCTCGGCGCGCGAGCACTACCAGGCCGCGCTCGCCCTCGACCCGACCAACCGCATCGCCGAGCGCAACATCGACCGTCTCCGGACGCTGCTGGTCGCGGCAGGCGAGAAGACCGTGCCGGCCATGGATGGCTCCAAGGCTCCCGTCCGGATCTTCGTCGAGGAGACCGGCAAGACCGGCTTCGCCCACCTCCTCGACCTGCCCGATCCGAAGAAGCTCGCGCAGGTGAACCCGGGCGACACCGTCGAGCTCCAGCCCGAGGGCAACCGGCTGATCGCCATCAGCAACGGGATGCGGATCGGCGTTGTCGAGCCGCGGGTCGCGGCGCGGCTGCTCAAGCTCCTCGCCGACGGCAACAAGTACCTCGCCGGCGTGACGTCGCTCGGCGCGCAGGACGTGCGGATCATCATCCGCGAGGTCTACCAGGACCCGCGCAACTACGGGAAGGTCAGCTTCCCGACCGCGGCCAAGTCGACCGACCTTCGGCCATATACGAAGGGCACGCTCCTGCGCGAGGACGAGGAGCTGGAAGAGGACCTCGAGGACGACATCGAGGACGAGGAGATCACCGACCTCGAGAGCGTCATCCCGCCCGAGGACACCACCGAGGAGGCGTTCGTCGAGGAGGTCGAGGAGGTCGAGGAGCAGTAGCTCCTGGCTTCCGTTGCCGCTCGCACCGCCGGGGCGGCGTCTTTCGGCCAAATCGACACCCAAGGTCGGCAAGGCGACCGGCGTTCCCGGTGGCGTGCGGCAGGCGACCCGAATTCCGCGCGGTCAGCCCTCGAGCAAGCGTGGGCCGACTGCAGATACCTTGATTCCGCCGGTTTCGCGTCGGTTGCGTAGTCAGCGCAGGTCGACGACCGAGGCCTAACTGACCGGCCATGTCGGTTTGGCGAGAAGATCGGTCACGCCTTCGATCAGCTCGCGTAGCGAATCGGTCCTGCCACAATCGAGCCCGATGGTGGGGAGGCTGCTCCTCTCGCGGGCCGAGCCTGGGTTCACGCTGCCTGCGTACGAGCGCCTGGCGGCCGCGCCGCCCCCGGAGCTCGTGCACGCTCGGCTCGAGACGAACTCGGCGCCCGGCGACATCGTCGCTGACCTCCACGGCCGCGGTGGCTGGGTGGCGCGTGCGGCGATCGATCGCCAACGCCGCGCGTTCAGCATCGAGACAGGGCCGCTCAATCGCCTTCTCGCGGAGGTGGTCCTCCGCCCGCCCGACCTGCGCCACCTCGACGCCGCGTTCTCGACGCTGGGGACCTCACCCCACGGCGAAACCAGCCTGCGGCTCGCGATCAATGACCTGTTCGCGACGCACTGCCTGACCTGCGGCCGGAACCTGCCGGTCGACGAGGTGGAGTGGCAGGGCGACACGCCGGCCCGGGTCCATTATCGCTGCCGGCTGTGCCGCGACCAGCAGAACCGGCCGGAGCATCAGGCGGTCGAGCCGAGTCCGGCCGATGTCGAGCGGACGACGCGGGACGTCGGCGCAGACGAAGTGCGCCAGCGACTCCGCGAGCGCTTTCCGCTGCCCGACGGCGGCGACTCGCTGGTCGATGCCATCCTCGGGCTGCACACGGATCGCCAGCTCGTCGGGCTTGCGGCGATTCTCGCCCGCGTGGAGGGCGAGCTCCGCGCCGCCCCGATCGAATCGGCGCTGCGCCTCGCATTCCTCCATGCGATTCTGCCCGCGAGCCGGCTGGGGCTCGGCGGCGCGCGGATGCCGTCGCTACGCATCGCCGGCGGTGCGGTCAAGAGCCCGATCCCGGAACGCTGGCGCGAGCGCAACCCGTGGCTCGCGTTCGAGGACGGCTACCGCCACGTCCGCGGCTTCGTCCAGCGTCTCGAGAGCGGCTCGCTTGGCGCGTTGGAGGCGAGGTTCGCCACGGACCTGCGCAGCCTCGTCGAGGGCGCCAACAACACCATCGTCCGAGTGCAGACGCCGGGTGCCCTGGAGCGGCTCGCGAGCGAGCCTCCGGGACCG
>CAYXVP010000114.1:0-7137 GCA_964468305.1 uncultured Anaerolinea sp.
CCGGCGCTCGGCGACCCGGCGCTCGGCGACCCGGCGCTCGGCGACACGTCGCTCGATGCCGCCGGGCGGTCCGGGATTGTCATGCGGGTTCTTTCGGCGGTCACTCTCGCGGCGGTCGCCCTTCCGGCGGTCGCCCTTCCGGCGGTCCGGGCGTTCGCCGGAGCGCCGTTCGACGTCGAGCGTCGAGCCGCAGCGCGGACAGCGACGCTCGTCGGCCGAGAGGCTTTCGAGCGCCTTGGTCGTCTCCACCACTCGACCGCAGACGTGGCACGCGAGCGTGGGCATGGAACGGTCCCTCCGACTGGAAGACCGATCGTAGTCCGATTGGTCAGGCTCCGAGACGGGCCTCGTGCAGCGCCTCGTAGCGGGCCGGCCCCCCGCCGAGCTGACTCCGGAACAGGACGACACGGTCGGCGACAAATCGGACCTCGATCACGCGGGCGGCATCGGCGAGGGCGCGCGCAGCGGCAGGGCCCAGGCGCACGCCATCGGTACGGCCGATCGTGAGGTGCGCCGCGAACGGCCGCGTCTCGAGCTCGAGGCCGACCTCCCTCGCGCCGCGGCTGAGCTCGTCCGCGAGCGCCGACAGGCCGTCGCCGCCCTCGCCCACGCCGATCCAGAGGCTGCGGGGACGCGCCAGGCTGGGAAACGCGCCACCCCCGGAGAGCGACACGTCGAAGGGATCGACAGCACTCGCAACCGCGTCCGCGGCGGCTTCCAGCTCGGGCCGAAGCCGGGCCGGCGTCGCGCCCAGGAACCGCAGCGTCAGGTGCAGGCCCTCGACACGGACCCAGCGGATCCGGGCAGTCCCGTCACCGACACCGGCCTGCACCTGATCGATCAGCTCGCCGACCTTGGCCCCCGCGGCCGCCGGCAGTGGTACCGCGTAAAACAGCCGGAGCACGTCGGGTGGGTCGACCGGTGCGGACCAGCGGCCCCCTCGTGGTCGCTCCACGCCGCTCATCGTGCCTCGGCTTGCTCGCGCTCCCACACCTCGCGATCGTGGCGAAGGATCTCGAGCGCTCGGACGCGATCTCGCCAGCCGACGACCTCGACCGTCTTGTCCTCGAGCATCTTGTACGTCTGGAAGAAGTGCTCGATCTCCACGAGCCGATGCGGGCGCACCTCGTCGAGCTGCGATACGTGTGCCTGGTTCGGGTCGCCCTCCGCGACGCACAGGACCTTGTAATCGGCACCCTTCTCGTCGCGCATCTCGAGCACGCCGACCGGTCGGCCCCAGACGTGGCAGCCGGTAAAGGTCGGCTCGTCGATGATGAGGAGGGCGTCCGTATGGTCACCGTCGTCGGCTCGGGTGGCCTCGACGAAGCCGTAGTCGAAGTTGTAGAAGACCGCGGACGAAAGCACCCGATCCAGGCGGAACACTCCGGCGCGCTCGTCGAACTCGTACTTGTTGCGACTGCCGCGCGGAATCTCGACCACGATCTCCACCCGCTCGGGGAACGGCCGACTCCCGCTCATCTTCGAACGGTAGCAACCGCGGCCGTCAGGCGAGGGAGCGCGCGCGCTCAGCCGGTGCGAGGGCGAGGCGGAGCCGAGCAGCGGAGCGAGCGCACGTCAACGTGCGCGAGCGAGCAGCACAGGTGACAACGAAGCCCGCGCGCCGGAGCAGCGCGCGCATCAGTCGTTGTAGAGGCGCTCCTCGATGAGCTTTTCCTGCACCGGCCGGCCCGTCGGGTCGAAGCACGAGAAGTCGAAGTGCTTGTGGTACTCGACGTCGAGGTTGTCGGCGCCGCTGCGGTTCTTCTCAACCGACGCGACGATCCAGTCGCGGAAGCGCTGCGCCTGGTACGGGTTGAACTCGATGTTGACCTTGGCCACGATCTGGTACTTCTCGTTGAGGATCAGGATGACGTCGGCCTCGTAGTTGATCGCCGACGAGCCGCGCAGGTGGTGGTTGCGCAGGCGGGCGGCCTTCAGCCCCTCCTTGTCCGCGGCAACGATCGCGATCGTCGGGACCTTCTCGGTGAGCGCGATGTCCTTGAGCCCGTTGACGACGTAGGTGACCTTCTCGGATTCCGAGGGCGGCTCCGGGAGCTGGGGCACCTTCTGGAGGTAGTCGACGACGAGGACCATGCGCCGTTCGCCGGACCTGCGCCGATGGAGGTCGATCAGCTCACGGAGGTTCTCGACCGTGCTCGCGGTCTGCGAGCCGCGGAGCAGGTACAGGTTGTTGCCGTAACGGGCGATTCGCTCGATGGCCGCCCGAAGCTTGGGGTTCGCGGCGAGGTCGACCTGCTCGTTGTCGCGAGAGCTCGCCCAGCTGCGGATGACCTCGGACCGGACATCGGTGATCTTGACCGCGCCGGTCGACGGCTTCGTGTTCGGCAGGTGGGGCAGCACCGACTCCATTGCGATGAGCCGGTTGAGCATGTCGGCGTCGTCATGCTCGAAGTTGACGTACAGCACGTATGCCTGACCGGACGCGGCGATGTTGCGCGACATCTGCAGCGCCATGGTCGTCTTGCCCGTGCCCTGGGCGCCGCCGATGAGCATCAGCTCGCCCGGCCGGAGACCACCGCCGAGCATGCGATCGAGGGGAGCCATGCCCAACGGAACCGGTTCGTAATCGGCCAGCTCGCCGGTCGCGACCTTGGTCCGAACGTCGTTGAGGACGTCGATCGCGGTTCGCGGCGACATCGAGCCGCCACCCGTCTCGAGCGTCCAACCGTCTCCGGCTGCGGCAGTGCCGGCGCCGGCGCTCCTGGTGCCCCCGTTCACTCGGTCATGCCTCCCATTCGAGCTGGCTGTGGCGTCATCGAGCCCAGATCGTCCCACAGCCGGGTGATGGTGCGTAGTCCGGTCTCATAGTTCAAGAGGACCATCGTTTCATTCGGGGCGTGGGCGTTGTCGTCCGGATTCGTGAATCCCAGCATGACAACCGGCAGCCCGAGCATCGAATCGAACAACGATGCGACGGGGATGCTGCCGCCCGACCGGATGTAGACCGGCGGCTGGCCGAAGGTCGCCTCCAGCGCGCGCGCGGCCGCCTGCGAGACGCGGTTGTCCGTGTTCGTGCGGAGCGGCTTCGCCGTACCGAGATTCCTGACCTCGACCTGGACGCCCTTCGGCGCGACCTCGACGACGTAGTCCCGGAAGCGCTCGAACAGGGCGTCGCCGTCCTGGTCCGGCACGAGCCGGCAGCTCACCTTGGCATGGGCGTGAGCCGGGATGATCGTCTTCGAGCCCTCGCCGGTGAAGCCACCCCAGATCCCGTTGACGTCCAGCGTGGGCCGGATGCCCATGCACTCGAGCACGGAAAAGCCCGGCTCGCCGGCGACCAGCGACGGGACGCCGGTCTGCCTGCGGAAGACCTCCTCGTCGAACGGCAGGCAGCTGATCTCGAAGCGCTCCTCCCTCGAGGCGGGCACGACATCGTCGTAGAAGCCCGGCACGAGGACGGTTCCGTCGTCCGCCTTGAGGGCGGTGATGATCCGAGCCAACGCGTTGGCGGGATTCTGGACCGCCCCGCCGAAGCCACCGGAATGCAGGTCGACCGGCGATCCGACGACGTCGATCTGGGCGTACAGCATCCCCCGCAGCGAGGTCGTGATCGCGGGAACATTGCCCTCGAAGAAGCCGGTGTCGCTGATGACGACCGCCTCGGCGCTGAGGCGGTCGCGGTTGGCCTCCAGCCAGCGCGGCAGGCTGACGCTGGTGGACTCCTCCTCGCCCTCGAAGATGAAGCGGAGGTTGAGCGGCAGCCGGTCGCCCGTGGCGAGCAGCGCCTCGGCCGCCTTGAGGTGCATGTGCAGCTGACCCTTGTCGTCGGCCGACCCTCGCCCCACGACCCGGCCGTCCTTGACGAATGGCTCGAACGGCGCCGTCAGCCACAGGTCGATCGGGTCGACCGGCTGCACGTCGTAGTGGCAATAGACCAGGATCGTCGGCGCGTCCGGCGCGTGCAGCCAGTCGCCATAGACGACCGGGTGCCCGGCCGTGGCGCTGACCTCGACGTGCTCGAGCCCGATGCGGCGCATCTCCGACGCGATCCACTCGGCGGCGCGGACCATGTCCGGGGCGTGCTCGTGGAGGGTGGAGATGGACGGGATCCGCAGGAAGTCGAGGTACGAATCGAGTCGCTCGTCGCGGTGCGCCTCGAGCCAGACCTCGAGGCTGGTTTCAGCGGTGATCATCGGGCGATGGTAGCCGCAGACCCCTGGCCGGCTGGCGCTCGCGGCCGCCCGATCGGAATCAGAGCGCCCGGCCGGCGGCCGGGCGTTCTGTTCGCTGCGGGATTGGGGTCAGGCCGGATGCGGCGCCGGAGCGGACGGCTTCGGCTTGGCCTCAGGCTTGAGCACCGGGGCGGGCGCCTCGGCGGGTTCGCCCTCGTCGCGATGCCGCCTCGGCGGCAGGCCGTGGATGTCCTCCTTCGGCGGCAGGTCGGCGAAGAGCGCCTCGAAGCCGTCGCTGTCGACGGTCTCCTCGGCGATCAGCTTCTGCGCGAGCCCGTCGAGGCGGTCGCGGTGGGTCTCGAGGACCTGCGTCGCGCGCTCGTAGGCGCGGTCGACGATGGCCCGAACCTCCTCGTCGATCGTCTTGGCGATGTCGTCGGAGTAGTTGCGCTGCTCGCCGATCTCGCGGCCGAGGAAGACGAGCTCGTCCCGCTTCCCGAAGGACAGCGGCCCGAGCCGATCGCTCATGCCGAACTCGGTGACCATGCGCCGAGCCAGGTCGGTCGCCTTCTCGATGTCGTTCGAGGAGCCGGTCGTCGTGTCGCCGAAGACCATCCGCTCGGAGACGTTGCCGCCGAGCAGGCCCGCGATCTTGTCCTCGAACTCGCTCTTGGACTGGAGGTAGCGGTCCTCCGTGGGCAGGGCCATCGTGTAGCCGAGGGCCATGCCGCGGCTGATGATGGTGACCTTCTGGACCGGGTCGCACTTGGGGAGGATCCGCTGCACGACGGCGTGACCGCCCTCGTGGTAGGCGATGATCAGCTTCTCGGCGTCGGAGATGATCCGGCTCTTGCGCTCCGGACCGGCGACGATCCGCTCGAGCGCCTCCTCGAAGTCGGACATTGTCACGACCTTGCGGTTGCGCCGGGCGGCGAGGATGGCGCCCTCGTTGACGAGGTTCGCGAGGTCCGCGCCGGAGAAGCCGGGCGACTGCCGCGCCAGGTCATCGATCGAGACCTGCTTGTCGAGCGGCTTGCCCTTCGTGTGGACCTTGAGGATCGCGACGCGACCCTTCATGTCCGGGCGGTCGAGGATGACCTGCCGGTCGAACCGGCCCGGGCGCAGGAGCGCCGGGTCGAGCACGTCCGGGCGGTTGGTGGCGGCGACGACGATCACGTTCGTGTTGGTGTCGAAGCCGTCCATCTCCACCAGGATCTGGTTGAGGGTCTGCTCGCGCTCGTCGTGGCTGCCGCCAAGGCCGGCGCCGCGCTGGCGGCCGACCGCATCGATCTCGTCCACGAAGACGATGCACGGCGAGTTCCGCTTGGCCTGGTCGAACAGGTCGCGCACGCGGCTCGCGCCCACGCCCACGAACATCTCGACGAACTCGGAGCCGGAGATGCTGAAGAACGGCACGCCGGCCTCGCCCGCGACGGCGCGCGCGAGGAGGGTCTTGCCGGTGCCCGGTGGGCCCACGAGGAGCACGCCGCGCGGGATGCGGGCACCGAGGGTGTTGAACTTCTCGGGGAACTTCAGGAACTCGACGACTTCCTGGAGCTCGGTCTTGGCCTCGTCGACGCCGGCGACGTCGTTGAAGGTCACGACCTGCTTGTTGCCCAGGAACATGCGCGCCCGGCTCTTGCCGAAGCTCAACGCCTGGTTATTCGTTCCCTGGGCCTGGCGCATCATGAAGTAGATGAAGCCGCCGATGATGAGGAGCGGCAGCAGACCGGTCAGGACGAGGCCGATCCAGGAGTTGTCCGGAGCGGGCTCGGCCGAGTAGACCCGAGGGTCCCACTGCTTTCCAGCGCGCTCGGTGGCGGCCTGCATGTCTGCCTGGACATTGGTCAGCGTCGGCAGGTCGGGAAGGTTGACGGTGTAGCTGGCCTGGGTCTGGCCCGGGGTGGCCTGGACCTCGAGGGTGTTGCCCTTCTGGCTGACTGTCTTGACCAGGCCCGACTGGACCCTGTAGAGGAACTCGCCGTAACCGACCGATGGAGTCTGGCTCGACGCGCCGAGCCACGTGTACAGCAGGGCCGAGACGCCCATCACCAGGACGAGCATCAGCAGGCCGTTGCGCATGAACCGCGGATTCAAGTGAAAGAGCCTCCGAACGAACGGGCCGCCGACTGCGCGGCGAGCCCGAAATCAAGTATAGCGACGGTCCTCCGGAGCCCCTCTATGGCCCGATTGGACCGGATCGTGCCAGACCCCTGGCGGCAGCCCTCCTGTGCGTGAGGGCGCCGCGCCTGGCGGGCACGCTGAACGTCGGTTGGAGAGAGAGGGTTGGTAGCTGGGACAGGATTCGAACCTGTGACCTAGCGATTATGAGCCGCTTGCTCTACCACTGAGCTACCCAGCCACGGGCGGCGAATTCTAGCCGACCTCGCGGAGACGGCCGGTCTCGACCTCGTAGACGAGCCCGTGCACGGGAACGTCGAGCAGCGCTGGCTCAGTGACGAGGATCGCGAGCTGGTCGCGGACCATCGCCTCGAGGTCGTCGAACGCGCCGAAGCGCATCTCCGTGGTCGTGCCCGTGGACGTCTCGACTCGCCGGCGAAGGTCCGCCTCGTCTGCGCCGTGCAGGCCGCACTTCGTGTGGGCGATGACGACGATCTCCCGCGTCCCGAGCAGCTGCTGGCTGACGACCAGCGACCGGACGGCGTCGGGGGACGCCAGCCCGCCAGCGTTGCGGACGATGTGCGCGTCGCCGACGCGCATGCCCAGGGCGTCCTCGACGTCGATCCGGGCGTCCATGCAGGTCAGGATCGCGATGCCGCGGAGCGGGGCCGCGGTCAGCGCGGAGCGGTCGAAGGCTTCGATAAAGCGGACGTTCTGGCGAAGGATCCGTTCGTATTCGCCGTCGGCGGTCATGCCGTCCGGATCAGTGCCCAGATCCGAAGAGGAGCTCGAGCCAGGCGTCGAGATTACTGTGCGGCCGCGTTGGTGCGCCCAGCCGAACCGAGGCCGAGCCTGGTGCGTCGGCGGCGAGGGCCGGCGCGCC
>CAYXVP010000115.1:0-5275 GCA_964468305.1 uncultured Anaerolinea sp.
CTGCGCTGGATGCCGATGCTCGGACGCCGCAGCTGAGCGGAGGGCTGATCCCATGACCGCCCAGCGCGATTTCGATCGACTCCTTGCCGCCTGGCTCGCGGCCGACGCGCCGGCTCGAGCGCCGCATGCCCTGGCCGCTGCGGCCATCGCCGGGGTTGCTCGGACCGGCCGGCGGCCAGCTTGGCGGATCCCCGAAAGGTGGATTCCCATGCGACTCAGCACCCGCCTCGTGCCGGTCCCACGGCTGGCACCGATCCTCGTCATCGTTGTGCTGCTCGTCGTGGCGGTCGCGGCCGTCATCTGGATCGGGTCGCGGCCCAGGGTGCCGCTCCCGTTCGGACCGGCACGGCCCGGCGTCCTCGCCTACGAGAGTGCCACGCACATGATCACGGTCAGCAATGTCGACGGTTCGGGACCAAAGCAGCTCTCGACCGACGGCAGTATGAACAGCAACCCCACGTGGTCCCGCGACGGAACGAGGATCGCCTTCTTCTCCGTCCCGAACGGCGGGACCTCGGCGCAACTCGTTGTCGTGACCGCCGACGGCGCCATTCGACGGGTGCTCTCGAGTGGCCTCGAGACGACCCCGGAAGGCTTGCCGCTGGTCGGCGGCCCGTACTGGGCGCCTGACGGGTCGGCGATCGCCTACCTCCGCATCCGGGATCAGACCGAGGAGATCGACGTGGTGTCGCTCGACGGATCCGCCCCGCGAGTCCTCGTCACGGGCGCGCCGCTCGGGGCAAACCCAGCCTGGAAACCGGATGGCAGCGCGCTGGCGTATTGCGGTTCACCCGACGGTGTAAGGCGAGCCGTGTACCTGGTTGCGGTCCCTGGTAACAGCACCCCGCAGCAGCTCTCGCAGGCCCTTTCCGGGGACCTCGTCTGCCCGGATGTCGCGTGGTCGCCGGACGGCCGAACGCTCGCCTATCGCCGGGGCACCGACGACGGCCCCACCGGCGGTATCCGAGTATGGCTCCTCGACGCGAACGGGAGGAATGAACGCCGACTGACGGATTCGAATGCCGTCGAGATGAACCCCTTGTGGTCACCAAATGGAGATCGAATCGCCTTTGGGCGCCGAGTGGGCCAGGACCGCTCGAACGGGGCGCCGACGTTCCAACTCGTGATCGTCGACCCCGACGGCCGCAACGAAGTGGCCATCAACGGAATCGCGGCGCTCTGGTACGGGTCGTGGGCCTGGTCTCCCGATGGCCACCAGCTCCTCGTCCAGACGCAGGACAACGACAACTACCTCGTCGACGCCGCCGGGGTCAAGGCTCCGATCTCGGTGCCGAGCTGGGGTGACTGGCAGCGCCTGGCGGAATAGCCTCGATGTGCGGGCTCGGCGCCGTGTGCCATCAGGCCACGGCGCCCCCTCTTCACGTCGCGGCGATCAGCTCCTTTAGGGCGAACGCGTCGACCGGCCGTCGGAAGCCTTTCAGCTCCAGCTGCCCGAGTGGTGTCGCGCTGACGATCGGCTCGACGCGCGAGTACAGCCGCTCACTGAGCACGATCTGGCCTGGTTCTGCGACGGCACACAGTCGGGCGGCAAGGTTGGCCACGCTGCCGAGGATAGCGTAGCCGTAATGCCCTTCGAACCCGATCCGGCCGAGCGTGGCGTAGCCGACCGAGATCCCGATACCCAGGCCGAGATCGAAGCCGGCCCGCCGCCACCGACCCGCCAGCTCCGAGAATCGATCGCGCATCTCGACCGCCATGCGCACGCCGACCGCCGGATGGTCGGGCACGGGCTCGGGATCGTTGAGGAAGATCATCATCCCGTCGCCGGCGAAGTGCTCGAGGGTGGCGTGGTGAGCGACGATGACCTCGCCCATCTCGCGGTGGTACTCCCGCAGCACTTCGAACATCTCCTCGGGCTCCGCCGACTCCGCGAAGTTCGTGAAGCCGCGCAGGTCGGTGAACACCGCGGTCACCTCTCGCCGATGGCCGGCGAGGAGCGCTTCCCCGTCCGCCGACGAGATCAGCTCGGCGACCGTTGACGGGAGGTAGCGAGCAAGCTCTTCGCGCTGGCGCTCGATGGTCCCGACGAGCCGGACGTTGTCGATCACGATCGCGGCCTGGTCCGCGAACGTCTGCACCAGCTCGATCTCGTCCATGGAGAAAGGCCGGACCTTCATTCGCGCCAGGCCGACGGTACCGATCAGCTGGGCCTCCTTCCGGATCGGCACTCCAAGCAAGGAGCGAAAGCCACCGAGCTCGCGACCCTTCGTCCAGGTGTAGGTCGGGTCGGCCGCGGCGTCCTCGATCTGGACCGGCCCGCCCGAAAGGACGACCCGGCCGACCATGGTTCCCGGAGTCACCGGTGTGGGATGGGTTCGCTCGTACTCCGCGTGCTCCGGCCGCATGGCATGCACAGAGACCGCTCGAAAGAAGCCCTCGCCCGCTGGCAAATAGATTGCCCCGATATCGGCATGACAAAGCTTCGACATCCGCTCGACGACGATGGAGAGGACGCCCTCCAGATCGAACGGTGACCTGCTGATGGCGCGCAGGACGTCACGAACTGCCTCAATCTGCGATGTCAGATTGGCAGCAAGTCCGGAGTCCGGTGCCGACGCGGTCATGATGCCCTGCGTTGCTCGATCTCGGCGCTGATCGCCGGCACGATCGTGGACAGGTCGCCGATCACCGCGTAGTCGGCGACGGCCATGATCGGTGACTCGGGATCCGTGTTGATCGCGAGGATCCGCTTCGCGGCCTTGCAGCCGACGATGTGCTGGATCGCTCCCGAGATCCCGCAGGCGATGTACAGGTCCGGCGCGATGCGGAGACCGGTCTGCCCGATCTGATCCGAGTGCGGCCGCCAGCCGAGACTGGTCACCACGCGCGAACCGCCGACGGCGCCGCCGAGCAGGCCGGCCAGCTCCTCCAGCTTCGCGAATCCCTCCGCCGAGCCGACCCCACGACCCCCGCCGACCACGACTTTGGCGTCCGTGAGCGAAACGCCGGCACTCGCCTTCGCCTCGCGGCTGACCACACGGGCGACGAGGTCCGCCGGCTCGAGCTCCGGCTGGAAGCGGGTGACCGTGGGCGCCGGGGCGGCGGCCGCCTCCGGATCAGCGGCCACGGCGTGCGGGGCGACCGTCAGCAGGCGGACGGGTGCGTCGAGCGCCGCATCCTCGAGCAGGGACCCTGCCCAGCGCTGCCGGACGAGCTGCCAGGAATCCCCGGGCGTGACCTCGATCGTGTTCGCCGACATCGGCCAACCCAGCCGCGCGGCCACGTGCGCGAGCACCTCGTTCCCGCGTTCGCTGCCGGCGGCGACGACCGCTGCGGGAGCGCGCACGGCGATGACCTCGCGAATCGCCGCGGCCCACGCGGCGGGGGCGTAGTCGTCCAGGCGCTTGTCCGTGGCCACGTGGGCGAGACCCACCCCGTACCGCCCGAGCCGGCCCACCGTCTCCGCATCGGAGCCCAGCACGATCCCATCGAGCGGGACGCCGAGCTGCTTCGCCAGCCCGCGGGCGAGCGCAAGCGCCTCGAGCGAGAGCCGGTCGGGCTCGCCGTCCACGTGCTCGACGAAGGCGACGACCGCGCCGCTCATCGGGCGGCCATCACTTCGCGAGGACCCCGATCCGCTGGAGCAGGTCGACGACCGCCGAAGCCGCATCGGGTCCGCGACCGATGACCTCGGCGGCGGTGCGTTCTTCCGCCGGCAGGCGGAGGCGCCGTTTCGTCGGCCCGGGGATCGCGCTCTCCGTCCCGGCCGCGTCCTCGCCCGCGCCAAGTCCGAGCGCGCCCGCCGGCGAGCCACCAACCGGTACCCGCTCGACTTCCTTCTTCTTCGCCCGCAGCCGACCCGGGACTGACGGGTACCGCGGCAGGTTGAGGCCCTCCTTCACACCGAGAACGGCGGGCAGCGGCAGGTCGTACGTCTCCCAGCCGCCCCCTGGCGCCTCGCGCCGCGCGAACGCCGCGGGCTTCGAGTCGCTGAACCAGATCTCCTTGATCCCGTTGATGATCGGCCGCCGAAGCGCCGTCGCGACGCGCACACCGACCTGGTAGTCGCCGGTGTCGGCCGCCTCGTTGCCGAAGAGGATCAGATCGAACTCGCCGTTCGCGGCCTCCTGGCCCTCGATCGTCTCGGCGATGACGCCCGCGGTCGACACCGGGTCCCACTCGCTGCCGTCGGTCTCGAGCAGGATTGCCCGATCGATCCCGATCGCCATCGCATCGCGCAGCTGCTCCTCCGCCTCGGGGGACCCGAGTGTGAGCACGGCGGTCGAGCCGCCCTCTTTCTCGACGATCCGTACCGCCTCCTCGACGCCGCACTCCTCGTGAGGGCTGATCGTGTGGCCGAGGAACTTCGTGTCGATGGACTGCCCATCCGCGGTCAGCACGATCCGGCCCCCGGTCTGGGGGACGCGCTTGACGCAGACGAGGATGTTCACGACCGAATTCGAGTGTTGTCCGGGTCGAACAGGGGCGTGGAGCCGGCCACCGCGACCGTGACCGGGTACTGCTCGCCCAGGTATTCGACCAGCAGGGGCGTCCCGACCACGGCCACGTCCGGCGGCAGATAGGACATGAGCAGGTGCTTCCCGACCGACGGCCCCGAACCTGCCGACGTCACGTACGACCGCCGCCCCTTCCGGTCGACGAGCGGCTTGCCATCGGTGAACAGGATCGGCTCGCGCCCGAGCATGTACCGCTTCACGCCATTCTTCGAGGTCGGGTCGTCGAGCGTCAGCGAGCACAGCACCGCGGCGGGAGCGGCCGCGCGCTGCGCGAGATACGCCTCCTTGCCCACGAAGTCGGCGTCCTTGACGGTCGGGCGAGCCATGCCGGCCTCGACCAGGTCGAAGTCGAGCTCTAGCTCATTGCCGTGCGCCCGGTAGCCCTTCTCCAGCCGCGACGTGACCGCGTACGTGCCGATGCCCACCGGCGCCAGGCCATGCGGCCGCCCGGCCTCCCACAGCGCGTCCCAGACGCGCAGCCCCTGCTCGATCGGGACGTAGATCTCCCAGCCGAGCTCGCCGACGTAGGAGATCCGTGACGCGAGCGTCCGGACGCCGTTGATGTCGACCGTCTTCGTCGTCAGGAACGGGAAGCCGGCGTGCGACACGTCGGCCGAGCTCACCGCGGACAGCACGTCGCGGGCCCTCGGCCCCCACAGCCCGACGGTCGTCCACGAGTTCGTCGCGTCGAAGAGCTGCGCCGAGCCGTCAGCCGGCAGCGCGTCCCGGAAGATCTTCTTGTCGCGCATGCCCATGCCGCCACCACTGATTCGCCGCCATATTGCCGCTGACAAACG
>CAYXVP010000115.1:5285-7073 GCA_964468305.1 uncultured Anaerolinea sp.
GCCGCCGGTCACGACCCGGAATCGGTCGTGGCCGAGCCGCATGATCGTCAGGTCGGCGAGGATCCCGCCCGCCGGGTTCAGCAGCGGCGTGTAGACGGTCCGACCCGGAGCGACGTCGACCCTGTTGACGCACAGACGCTCGAGACAGTCGACCGCGCCCGGTCCGGTCACGTCGAAGATCGCGAACGCCGACAGGTCGACCATGCCGACCCGATCGCGCATCGCCAGGTGCTCGGCGTTGATGATCGGCGACCACCAGCGCGACTCCCACTCCGCGGCGCGGGGCATCACCCGATCGCCGTACTCGGCGAGGAGGCGCTCGTTGGTGCCGTACCAGTACGGGCGCTCCCAGCCGGCCGCCTCGAAGAACTCGGCGCCGAGCTCCTTCTCTCGCTCGTAGAACGGCGAGAGGCGAACGCCGCGGTTCGAGGCCCACTGCTCGCTGGGGTGGACGATCCCGTAGGTCTTGTTGTAGCCCTCGCGGGTTCGCGCCTCGATGTGCTGCGCCGTCCGGTGGTGGTCGTAGAAGCGCGCGATGTCCGAGCCGTGCGGGTCGATCTCGGGCTCCGCGTTCGTCATCCACTCGGCGATCGTCTTCGCGATCCCGGGCGCCTCCTTGATCCAGATCGCGGCCGCCGACCAGAGCCCCTTGACCTCGGTCGTCTCGCCCAGGATCGGGTTGCCGTCCGGGGTGAGCGAGAGCAGCCCGTTGATCGCCAGCTTTACGCCCGCCTTCTCATCACCGACGACTTCCGGGAAGAGCTCGAGGGCGTCCTCGAGCTGCGGGTCGAAGTCCTCCTGGGTGAACGGCAGCATGGTCGGGGACAGGGCCGCCTCGGCGATCGACGGAATGTCGTCGGGGTCCATGAGGATCGGGCGGTGGGCGTATGACCCGATCTCGAACTCGGCGCCGTGCTGGCGCTCGTACATGTTCGTGTCGACGTCGCGGATGATCGGGTAGCCGACCGCGTAGGCCGAGTGCTCGAACAGCGCGACGGGACCGATGTCGATCATCTGGTGGATCGCCGGCGTGAGCGGGATCGAGGCCCCAGCCATCGCGGCGAGGCTCGGGCTCCACACGCCGCATGCGATGACCACCGCCCCGGCGTCGATATCGCCGCGGTCCGTGCGGACCCGCTTGATGTGTCCGTTCTCGACGTCGAGGCCCGTCACCTCGACCCCCGGCGCGACCGTCAGCGCGCCCATGTCCTGGGCGAGCTTGCGCATCCGCGTGCCGGCCTCGAGCGAATCGACGACGCCGACGCCCGGCCAGAAGACGCCACCGAGGATCACCTTCTCGTCGAGGAAGGGGACCTTCTGCTTGACCTGCGCCGCGGTCAGCAGCTCGACGGGCTCGATGCCCCACGCCTTGGAGCTGGTCACCCGTCGGGTGAGCTCCTGCATCCGCTCCGGCGTCCGCGCGACCTCGATCCCGCCGGTCTGCGTGAAGACGCCGAGCTCCCTGTACTGACGGACGCTGTCCAGCGTGAAGGCCGTCATCTCCTTCGAGTGGTCGGTCAGGAAGATGAAGTTGGAGGCGTGACCCGTCGATCCGCCGGGGCTCGGCAGCGTGCCTTTCTCGACGAGGACGATGTCGCGCCAGCCGAGACGCGCGAGGTGCCAGGCCATCGAGTTGCCGACGATCCCGGCGCCGATGACGACGACGCTCGCCCGCTCGGGCAGTGCGGCCATGTCCCTCCTCCAAGCGGCCCCGTGATCCGGCGCCGGTTCATGCCTCAGGCGAGATTCACCACGATCGTCTTGAGCTCGGTGAGGCGCTCGATCGAG
>CAYXVP010000116.1:0-7072 GCA_964468305.1 uncultured Anaerolinea sp.
ACCAAGCCCGTCGGCGTCCTCGACCAACCCGATTTTCTCAACGCCGCAGTGGCCGTCGACGTCCCGGCCGGCGCAAGGCTGGCCGTGGGCGCGACCGGATTGCTCGTCCAGCTGAAGACGCTCGAACGAAAATTCGGGCGCAGGAAGCGACGGCGCTGGGGGCCGCGGGAGCTCGATCTCGACCTGCTCGTCTTCGGCCGGGCGCGCCTCGCCATCGAGCGCCCGCCCGAGGGCGTCCCGCTCTCGGCCGAGATCGACCCCGGCGCCGCGACCCGCCCGCTCGAGGTTCCGCACCCGTCGATGGCCCAGCGGCTGTTCGTCCTCGCGCCCCTGGCGGATCTCGCGCCACGGCTGGTGCCGCCGGGTTGGCGGGTGTCCGTCGGTACGGCCGCTCGCCGCCAGGCGATCGCGGAAGGGCCGGCGACGGTGCGACCGGTCGGCATCTGGGCCGGCGATCGCTGGGTGCCCTAGAGTCGAGCGGCATGCCGAGCGGCGGCGAGACCAACGCGGGCTTCTTCGACGAGCACCGGGCCGAGCTGTACGACCGATCGAGCGGCGACGAGTTCGACCCAGCGGTCATCCAGGCGACGGTCGACTTCCTGGCGGGCCTCGCGGGCGCAGGCCGGGCACTCGAGCTCGGCATCGGCACCGGGCGGATCGCCCTCCCACTCTCGCAGCGCGGCGTCGCGGTTCACGGCATCGACCTTTCCCGACCGATGCTGGACCAGTTGCGGGCGAAGCCGGGCGGGGGCGCGATCGAGGTCACCATCGGCGACTTCTCGACAACGCGGGTGGATGGCCGGTTCTCCCTCGCCTACCTCGTCTTCAACACGAACGTGTTCGACCTGGGCGCCGACCACTGGGGCATCGACGAATACGACGTGGCCAAGCAGGGCCTGATCTCGCACCACTTCACTCGCGTCGGCGACCGGATCGAGTACTGGTCCGGGCCGTTCCGGTGCGTCTGGCCCTCGGAGCTCGACCTGATGGCCCGAATCGCGGGCATGCGAGTCGTGGAGCGCTGGTCCGGCTGGCGGCGCGAGCCGTTCGGGAGCGAGAGCCGGAAGCACGTCTCGGTCTGGGAGAAGCCGCTCGGCTAATCGGACCCCATCGACCACAAGGCCCGGAGGAGCACTCGGCGGTCCAGCTGCTCGAGGGCGTCGCCCAAGAACAAGGCGGTGCCGACGTCAAGAAGTGCTGACAGCTCGTCCCCGGTGCTCACCGAAGGAGTCGCGCCCGGATCTGTGTCTCCTCGACGGCGTTGCCGCGCCGCCGCTCGATCCGGTAGGCGTGCTGCCCTGGCAGCGACGCGACCGCCTCGCTGAGGCTGCGGCCCTCGAACAGGAGCCCGACGCCGTCGTCCGCGGCGAAGCCGTCGCCGAGCGCCCCCGAGCCGACGAGCGCCTCGAACCGCGGCCGGCGCAACGATTCGCTGTCGTAGTGCGGGCAGAACGTGCCGGCGAGGAGTTTGAGCCCGTCCTTGAGCGGTCCGAGATCCGGGCCGAACGAGTCGGTCAGCCCGCCCTCGAACCAGCACAGGGCCCCGGCCGACCAGCCCGCGAGCACGACGCCGCCCTCCCATGCGGCCCTGAGCGCCTTGTCGACACCGTGGAGGCGCCAGATCGCGAGCATGTTCGCGGTATTGCCGCCGCCCACATAGACCACGTCCTGCTCGAGCAGGAACCCGTCGATATCCGGCACGGTCCTGGCGAACAGGTCGAGGTGCGTGGCCTCGGCGGTGCGGGCGAACGTCGCGTAGAACGCGGCCCGGCCCTCCGCGTCCTCGCCACCGGCCGTGCCCACGTAGCAGATCCGCGGCCGCTGCCGGCCGCTCAGGTCGAGCATGAACTGGTGCAGCGGCCAGTCGGTCGAGGTCGGACCCAGCGAGACGCCGCCGATGGCCAGGATGCGCTGTGCCTGGCTCGCCATCAGGCCGGCAAGGATAGGACCGCGATCGTCGAGATCCCCGTCGCCGGATTGGTGTCGATGACCCACAGCCGCCCGGCGGCGTCGACGGCGGGATACGTCGGGTTGACGACCCCGCTCGCAGGCGCGTCGGTGCCCCACGAGCCGACGAGGTCGCCCGTCGGCGAGAGCTCGCGGACGCGCCAGCCAGTGATCGTCGCGCGCGCCGGATCGAGGCGCGGCTCACCGACGTAGACCGAGCCGTCCGCCGCGCCGGCGAGGGTGAGGCGATGGCTCCACGTCTCGAAGGCCGCCGATCCGAGCGGATACTCGACCGGCAGCTCCCACTGCCGCGGCGAACGAAGGTCCGCGCCGAGCGAGGTCACCACGGCGGACGTCCGCGGCGTCCCGTCCTGGTAGGTCTCGTTGACGTCGGGTTCGTCGACGATGATCACGCGCCCGTCGCGGCCGATCGCGATGGCCATCGGAAAGGCGAGAATGCCGGGGAGATCGGGACGAGGCCCCGCCGTGAGGTCGCGCAGCCAATAGTCGACGCCGGCCCTGACGCGGCCGCGCGCATCGAGGCGGACGATCGCCGCGTACGGATCCGCACCCACGCCATATTGGGGCAGCCCGAATGGGCGACCGCGGGCGTCGATGGCGAGCCGGGTGATGCCGCCGACGGCGGGCACGTTCGAGACGTTGAAGCCCGTCGACGAGCTGAAGCGGCGCAGCGTGAACTCGTACTTCGAGGTCGAGTAGTCGTCGATGACGATCGAGTTGTCGGTGGGGTCGATCGACGCCCAGTCGCCCGCGATCGGCGTCACCCGCCGCGCGAGGGTGTGCTGGGCACGCTCCTTGCCCGTGGGCGAGAAGCGTGCCACGAACAGGCGCAACGACCTGGCGGTCGTATCGGGGGTGCCGATGGCGAGGAGGTCACCGTTCGAGGCAAAGCCGAAGTCGAGCCAGGCCGCCGGAGCGGTCAGCCGCTTCGCGACGGCGCGCCAGACTGCGGCCGGGGGCTGTGACGGCACGATCGAGGGCGACGCCTCGGCGGTCTCGCTCGGCGCTGGGCTGGCCGTGAGCCGCGGGCTCGGGGTCGGGACGTCGGTCGCCTCGGCGACGCTCTGTTGCGGCGCGAACGTGGCCGGTGCGATCAGCGAGCAGGCCGCGAGCAGGAGGGCAGCGGCGGTCAGGACGGCAGCCGCGTTCAGCCCGGCCGAACCGGCGGCCCTCCCTGGCGAGCGACGCGGGAAGCTATGCATGCGGTGTGCCCGTTGTCCTCTGCCGGAGGTTCCTACAGGCGGACCCGGGGCGGGGACTCGCGATCGAACATGTGCACGGTGTCGACGAATCGAACGGTCTTGGTCTGGTAGGCCATGATCAGGGAGTGGGTGCGCGCGCCACCGCCGAAGAAGCGCACCCCCTCCAGCAGATCGCCCGGTGTCACCCCGGTTGCGGCGAAGACGAGATTCTCGCCCGAGGCGAGGTCCTCGGTCCGGTAGATCCGGCCCTCGTCGCCGTGGCCCATGCGCGCCCCGCGCGCCCGCTCGTCGTCGTTGCGGTAGCGGAATCGCGCCTGGATCTCGCCGCCGAGGCAGCGCATGGCCGCGGCCGTGATCACGCCCTCCGGCGCGCCGCCGATGCCCATGACCGCGTGCACGCCGGTGCCCTGCACGGCGCAGCTGATCGCCGCGGAGAGGTCGCCGTCGGTGATGAGCTTGATCCGCGCGCCGGTGCTGCGGACCTCGGCGATCAGGTCGGTGTGCCGCGGCCTGTCGAGGATGATCACGGTGATGTCCGTCGTCCGGCGCCCGAGGGCGTCCGCGATGCGCCGGACGTTCTCGGCCGGCGGGGCGGTGATGTCGACCCTGCCCGCCGCGCCCGGACCGACGCACAGCTTCTCGAGGTACGTGTCCGGCGCATGCACGAGCCCGCCGCGCTCGGACGCGGCGAGGACCGTGATCGCATTTGCCGAGCCGGTCGCGACGAGGTTGGTGCCCTCCAGCGGATCGACCGCGATGTCGACCTCCGGCGCGGCGTCGCCAGCCATCCCGACCTGCTCGCCGATGTAGAGCATCGGCGCCTTGTCGCGCTCGCCCTCGCCGATGACGATGGTGCCCTGCATCTCGATCTCGTCCATCGTCCGGCGCATGGCCTCGGTGGCCAGCCGGTCGGCCTCGTGCCGGTCGCCGCGCCCCATGACCCGGGCGCTGGAGATCGCGGCCGCCTCTGTGACCCGGACCATCTCGAGCGCGAGGAGCTGCTCCATCCGACCTCTGCCTCGCTAGCGGCCTAGTGGCGGAAGTGCCGCCGCCCCGTGAAGACCATCGCCATGTGATGCCGATCCGCGACCTCGATCGCCATCTCGTCGCGGATCGAGCCGCCGGGCTGGATGATCGCGGTCACGCCCGCCTGGGCGGCCATTTGGATGCCGTCGGGGAACGGGAAGTATGCGTCGCTGGCCATCACCGACAGGCGGGCGCGCTCGCCGGCCCGCCGGAGCGCGATCTCGACCGAGACCTGGCGGCTCGCCTGGCCGCTGCCGATGCCCACCGATGCGGCGTTCTTGGCCAGCACGATCGCGTTCGAGCGGACGTGGCGCACCGCGCGCCAAGCGAAGAGCAGGTCGGTCAGCTCCTCGAGCGTCGGGCGTCGCTTCGTGACCACCTGGAGCTGGCTGCCGTCGAGCCCGAGGTCGTCGAGGGTCTCGACGAGCAGGCCGCCGCCGACGCGCTTGAAGTCGAGCCGGGCGATGCCGTAGTCGCGCATGCCCTCGACCGGATCCGGCGGGACGCGGAGCAGCTCGAGGCCCTGCTTCTGGCGCAGGATGCCGATCGCCGAGTCGTCGAAGCCCGGCGCGATGACCGCCTCGTAGGAGTTCGCCGCGATCTCGCGCGCGGTGGCCCCGTCGAGGACGCGGTTCACGCCGACGATCGCCCCGAACGACGCCACCGGATCGGTGTCGAGGGCGTGCCGGTACGCCTCGACGAGCTCGTCCGCCGAGGCGAGCCCGACGGGATCGGCATGCTTGGCGATGACCACGGTCGGGGTGGTGTAGTCGCTCGCAATCCGGTACGCGACATCGAGGTCGAGCAGGTTGTTGAAGGACGGCATGCCGCCCTGCAACGGGGTGGCGTCGGCTGCGCCAGCGGAACGGTGCGTCGTCTCCCGATACAGGGCGCCGGTCTGGTGCGGGTTCTCGCCGTAGCGCAGGTCGGCCACCTTCTCGAGCACCATCGCCAGCCGCTTCGGGTAGGTGTTGCCGGCGATCTGGTTGAGGTAGGCCGCGATCTCAGCGTGGTAGGCGGCGACCATGCCGAACGCCTCCGCCGCCAGCTGTGCTCGCAGCTCCGGGCTGACCTGGCCGCGCTCCTTGAGCTCGTCGAGGACCTGGGTGTAGTGCTCCGGGCTCGAGATCGCGGCGACCGCGGCCGGATTGCGCGCCGCCGCACCGAGCAGCGCCGCCCCACCCACGTCGATCATGTCGATGGCCTTGTCGATGCCGATCAGCGCCCGCCCGATCTCGGCGCCGAAGGGCCGGACGTTGACGACGACGATGTCGATCGGCTCGATGCCCTCCCGCACCAGCTCCTCGAGCTGATCCGGCTGGTCACGCCGGGCGAGGATGCCGGCGTAGACCGCGTGGTGAAATGTCTTAACCTGGCCGCCGAGCATCGCCGGCATGCCGGTCAGCTCGGCAACTGGTCGGACCTCCACGCCGTCCTGGGCGAGGTGCTCGCGAGTGCCGTCGGTGGCGAACAGCTCGACGTCGAGCGCCTGCAGGCCCCGGGCGAAGACCGTGATTCCGTCCCGCGTCGCGACCGAGAGCAGCGCTCGCACCCGCAGTCCCCTCCACGTCGTGCCGGGAATCCTCGAACCGATGGCTAGCGGAGCGTCACCTCGGTCCTCGGAGAGCTGGCCGTCGACCCGCGCATCATCCGAGGGGCGACTCGATGGGCCGTGGTCGCCGCGAGTATACCCACGGCCTCGTGACATACTCCACCCTCGCCAAAACCGCCCACCGAGCCAGGTGATCCTTGAAGCAGCTGCCCTGGGAATACTTCTGGACCGGGTTCAGCAAGGTCAACTTCCCCGACCTGTTCAACCAGATCTGGATCGCGTCGGCGGTGCTCCTGGTCGTGCTGATCGTGCTGTACGTGCTGCGCACCCGAGCCCTGCACCGGCACCGGCTCTACCTGGACATGTGGGAATGGATCTTCTGGGCCGGGCTGATCACGTTCTTCCTGCTGATCGTCGGGGCAATCTTCGCCTTCGACTTCGCGGTCATCCTGGTCATCCTCTTCGGCGGCATGTTCACGATGGCCTGGGCGCGCTTCCGCCGCTACCCGCCGCTGTTCGAGGCGTACGAGCACCAGCTCGCCCGACAGCGCTACCTGGCCCGAACGCGCACGACGCGGCCCGAGGCAACGATCCGCCAGAAGAACATCCGCCGGCGCGGCAAGCGCCGCTAGCCGCGCCGAGACCGCTCCGAGGCGGCTGACCCGGTGGAGATCCGACGGTTCGGCGTCGGCAACCGCCGACCCGAGGGTCCCGTCGGCAGCGTCGGCGTCGAGGGCCAGGTCGTCCACTCCGACGCCCGCGGCATCATCGCCGAGCTTGCCTTCCACAAGGGGGGTCGCATCGAGCCCCATGAGAACCCGAACACCACGTGGTTCATCGTCATCGAGGGTGGTGGCTTCGTGCTCGTGGGCGATGAGAAGCGGCGCGTCGCGGCAGGTGAAGCCGTCCTGTGGCCGGCCGGCGTGACCCACGGCGCGTGGACGGAGCACGGCCCGATGCGGGTCTTCGTCGTCGAGTTCGCGGGGAGCGACGATTCGCACATCCGCGGCATCCTCGAGGGCCGGGCCCGCCGGCTGCTGCCCGGCGAGGCGCGGACGGCGTCGAAGGGCGTGGGCCGCCTGGCGCCCCGACCCGCCGCGGAGCCCGTCGATGAGAGACTTCCCCCTGCCCAAGAGCGAGCTCGCCGCCGCCGGCTTCCGCGAGGAGCAGATCGTCCGGCTCGTTGGGCTCATCGAGCGCCACATCGCCGAGGGGCGTTATCCCGGCTGCTCGATCGCGCTCGCGCGCAACGGCCGCCTGGTGCTCGACCGCACCTTCGGCGAGGCGCGGACACAACCCTCGCCCAAGGCCGCCAATGCCGAGA
>CAYXVP010000117.1:0-6977 GCA_964468305.1 uncultured Anaerolinea sp.
AGGCGGCGCTCGCGGGCGACCCCGAGGCAGCGTTCGGGGGCGTCGTCGCCCTGACGCGCGAGGTCACGCCCGACGTCGCCACCGCGCTGACCGGCATCTTCCTCGAGGTCGTCGTCGCACCCTCGTTCGACGACGCGGCCCTCGCGGTCCTCGCCGCCAAACCGAACCTGCGGCTCGTCGAGGATCCGGGCCTCCGCAACGACCAAAGGCACGAGCGCGACGCCGGCGCTAGCGTCGACTACCTCGGCTCGATCCGAACGGCCGGCGGCGCCGTCCTCGTGGGCGCTGCCGACGATGGCGTCGACGACCCCGGCGAGTGGGCGACGCTCACCTCCCGCGCCGCCACGGCGCGCGAGGCAGCCGACCTCGACCTCGCCTGGCGTCTCGTGCGCGGGGTCGTCTCGAACGCGATCGTCCTCGTGCGCGACGGCCAGCTGATCGGGCTCGGATCAGGGCAGGTGAGCCGCGTCGACGCGTGCCGCCAGGCCGTCGCGAAGGCCGGCCGCCTGCACGCCCCCGACGGGGCACGAGGTGCGGTCGCGGCCTCCGACGCCTTCTTCCCTTTCCTGGATGGACCGCAGGTCCTGCTCGACGCCGGCGTGACCGCGATCGTCCAGCCGGGCGGCTCGCTCCGCGACGCTGAGGTTCTGCACGCCGTCGAGCAGGCAGGCGCCGCCATGCTGGTCACGGCCCGCCGCCACTTCCGTCACTGAGCGGCGCGACTGATACTGCGCGCATGCACCAGATGACCAACGAGGAGTGCGTCCGGCAGTACGCAGCCGCATCCGCGGTTCACGACATCGCCGCCCTGACGGAGCTTCGGCACCCGGACTGGATGGTCTTCTGGCCGCAATCCGGCGAGCTGGTCCACAGCAGCCAGGCCTTCGCCGAGATCATCGCCAATTATCCGGGTGGCGCGCCAAAGGCAGAAGTGACCCGGATCGTCGGCGCCGAGGACCGCTGGGTCGTGACCCCGTCGAACACGGGCCTGAAGGTCGCCGGGAGTGGTGACTTCTGGTGGTCGGAGTGGCGGCTCACCTACCCGAACGGGGACGTCTACTTCGTCGTCGACCTGTTCGAGCTTCGGGACGGCCGTATCTACCGCGAGACGGTGTACTGGGCGGCCCCCTTCGAAGCGCCGGAGTGGCGCGCACCGTGGGTTGATCGAGGCTAGTATCCGCGCGTGATCCGACCCCGGGGCTCGATGGCGATGCCGGGGCGGTCGATCCGCCGGCGGGGCTGACCGAAGCGACCGACGGCCGACCGGCCGCCGTCTCGACCGCGCGCCACGACGGCGCGCCGCCCAGCACGTGATCCAGTCACGCCCTCCCGACCGAGGTCCCATGCCTGACCGCCCGCGCTACTACCTGACCACCGCCATCGCCTACCCGAACAACAAGCCCGGCCTGCACACCCTGTACGAGGTCATCGGCGCCGACGTCATCGCCCGCTGGCACCGGATGCGGGGCGAGGACACGCGCTTCCTCACCGGCACCGACGAGCACTCGGTGAACATCGCCGAGCGCGCCAGGGAGCTCGGCCAGGACACCAAGGCATTCGTCGACGGCATGGTCAAGCTGTTCACCGATGCCGAGGACGCCCTGCTGATCGCACCGGACCGCTTCATCCGCACGACCGACCCAGACCATCGCCGGGCGAGCCAGGAGATGGTGCGGCGGGCCTATGCCAATGGCGACGTGTACCTCGGCAAGTACGAGGGCTGGTACTGCCCGAACGAGGGCTTCAAGGCGCCCTCCGACCTGTACGAGACGCCCGACGGCATGCGTTGCCCGAACCACCCGACCGTCGAGCTGCAGTGGCTGACTGAGCGCAACTGGTTCTTCCGCCTGTCCGCGTACCGCGACCGGCTCGTCGACCACTTCGAATCGCACCCGGACTGGGTCCAGCCCGAGTACCGAAAGAACGAGATGCTGGCGTTCCTGCGGCAGGGCCTCGAGGACATTTCGATCAGTCGCGAGACGTTCCACTGGGGCATCCCATTCCCGATCGCCGAGAACGGTGAGACGGCGCAGCGCGAGGACGGGTCGTGGGACCCGGAGGCCGGCGTCATCTACGTCTGGTTCGACGCGCTGATCAACTACATCACCGCCGCCGGCTTCCCCGACGATCCCGCGGCGTTCTCGAAGTGGTGGCCTGCCGACCTCCACATCATCGGCAAGGACATCAACCGGTTCCACACGATCATCTGGCCGGCGATGCTCCTGAGCGCGGGCATCGAGCTGCCGCGGAAGGTGTGGGTCCACGGCTTCATGACCGTCCGCGGCGAGAAGATGAGCAAGAGCCGCGGCAACTTCTTCGACCCGTTCGACGTGATCAAGGCCTTCGGGGCGGACGGGACGCGGTTCGTCACGTTGCGCGAGTTTCCGTTCGACCAGGACGCGGACGTGTCGTGGGAGAGCTTCGTCCGCCGCTACAACGCGGATCTCGCCAACGATTACGGCAACCTCGTCAACCGGACCGTCTCGATGGCCGGGCGGTACCTGGGCGGGGTGCGTCCCGGCCCACGACCCGCCACCGAAGCACCGCTTGCCCTCGCCTGGGAGGCGGCGGTCCGCAGCTACGAGGCGAGGCTGGACGGCCTCCTCCTGCACGATGCGTTGACGGCGCTGTGGGAGTTCGTGGGCGAGGCGAACCGGTTCGTCGAGGCGGAGCAGCCTTGGGCGATCGCGAGGGCGGCGAGGGCGGGTGACCCGGCGGCGCCCGAGGCCGAGGCGCGTCTCGCCGCCGTGCTCGGCGATCTCGTCGAGGCGGTGCGCCTGGTGTCGCTGGCAGCGGCACCGTTCATGCCCTCGATCGCGCCGAGAGCGCTCGCGCAGCTGGGCTACGAATATCGATACGAGGCGGACGGGAATGGCGGGCCCCCGCTCCTGGACCAGCTCGGCTGGGGCGCTAGCGCCGAGGAGAGCGGCCGCCTCGGGAGCCCGGAGCCGCTGTTCCCGCGACTCGAGGTCGAATCGTCAGAGGGCGTTGTCGATTCCGCGCCTGCTTGATCGTCGTTCGTTTACACGGCCCGCCTAGGCTGGCCCCGAAAACGACGCACGGAGGAAGGAGCGTCAACGATGCCGAAGGGCACGATCACCCATATCGAGTTCCCGGCCGACAACCCCGAGCGGGCGAAGCGGTTCTACTCCGCCATCGCGGGCTGGGAGTTCGGGACCATGGGCGAGTTCCCCGATTACTGGCTGTTCCGCAGCGAGGAGGGCCACGGCGGCGGCCTGGGCAAGCGCGGCGAGACGGTCGGCAAGACGGTCCGCGTGTACATCACCGTCGACAAGCTCGAGGACGCGGTCAAGGCCGCCCAGGCGAATGGCGGCAAGGTGACCACGCCGCCGAGCGACGTCCCCGGCCAGGGCCGCTTCGCCGCCGTCCTCGATCCGGAGGGCTCCGAGATCGGCCTGTGGGAGGCCGCGCCGCAGGCCGGCTGAACAGCGGGGTCGGCTAGACTTCCACCCGGTTCGGAGGGCGCTTCCGCCGCAGAGCCGTTCGCGCCCGCGCCAGCGGCCCCGAGCCGAGTGGAGGTCCGGCGTTGACCCGACGCAGCGAGATCGGCGCGGCCGTCATCGGCATCGGTTTCATCGGGACGGTCCACGTCGAGGCACTCCGCCGCATCGGCGTGCGGGTTACGGGCGTGCTGGCATCGAGCCCCGAGCGGAGCACCGAGAGTGCCGGCGCCCTCGACGTTCCGCGGGGCTACGCCAGCCTCGACGAGCTGCTGGCCGATCCAGCGGTCCGCGTCGTCCACGTGACGTCGCCCAATCAGCTCCACCACCCCCAGGTGCTGGCGATCCTCGCGGCCGGCCGCCACGTGATCTGCGAGAAGCCCCTGGCCATGACCTCCGCGGAATCCGCCGAGCTGGTCGCCGTGGCGCGGCGCAGCGGGCTGGTCAACGCGGTCAACTTCAACCTGCGGTTCTACCCGCTGAACCAGCACGTCTCCGAGCTCGTTCGCGGCGATGGCATCGGCGCTGTCCGACTGGTGACCGGGCGCTACTTCCAGGACTGGCTGCTGTACGACACCGACTGGAACTGGCGTCTCGAGAAGTCCCGCGGCGGCGCGCTGCGCGCGGTGGGCGACATCGGCTCGCACTGGCTCGACCTGACGAGCTACATGACCGGCCTGCGCGTCGAGTCGGTCCTCGCGGACCTGACGACCTTCATTCCAGTCAGGCGCAAGCCCGCGGGCCCGGTGCTGACGTTCTCCACGGAACGGGCGGCGGAGACGGTCCCAGTCGAGATCGACACGGAGGACGTGGCGCTGATCCTGGTTCGCTATGCCGGAGGCGGGCGGGGGAGCGTCGCCGTCTCCCAGCTGAGCCCCGGACGAAAGAACAGCCTGGCCTACGAGATCGACGGCGCGGAGTCGGCGGTCGCCTGGGACTCGGAGCAGCCGGAGCAGCTGTGGCTCGGCCACCGCGACCGGCCGAACGAGGTGCTGGTCAGGAACCCGGCGCTGATGAACGCCGCCGGTCGGGCCGCGGCGCGCCTGCCGGGCGGCCACGTCGAGGGCTTCGCAGACACCTTCAGCGCCGCGTTCTCCGCCGTCTATGACGACATCGCCGCCGGAAAGCCCTCGACCTCGCCGCGCTACGCGACGTTTGCCGATGGCGACGAGGAGATGCGCATCGGCGATGCGGTGCTCGAGAGCGCGCGGACGAGGCGCTGGGTGGACGTCTCGCCGGCATCGACGTCATGAAGAATCGCGGCTGAGGAGGTGGACATCCGATGAAGCTTGGCTTCCTGACGGCACCGTTCCCGGAGACGCCGCTCATGGACGTTGCCGACTGGGCGGCGGACTCTGGGTTCGAGGTGCTCGAGATCGCGTGCTGGCCACGCTCCACCTGCCCCACCCGCCGCTCCGCCGGGACGAGCCACATCGAAGTTGCAAACCTCTCGGCCCGGCCGGCGACCGAGATCGTCGACGAGATCGCGGCGAAGGGACTGTCGATCTCCGGCCTGGGCTACTACCCGAACCCGCTCCACCCCGACCCGGCCCATCGGGACCAGGTCATCGGCCACCTCAAGAACGTCATGCTCGCTGCCGAGAAGATGGGCATCCCGCTGGTGAACACGTTCATGGGCGCCGACGCGGCGAAGAACCAGGACGAGAACTGGGAGGATGCGCAACGTGTCTGGCCGGACATCGTCCGCTTCGCCGACGATCACGGCCGCAAGATCACCTTCGAGAACTGCCCGATGATCTTTTCGTACGACGAGTGGCCGGGCGGGCACAACATCGCGACGACGCCCCGGATGTGGCGCCGAATCCTCGAGAAGTGGAGCTCGACCATCGGGCTCAACTTCGATCCGTCGCACCTGATCCTGCAGATGATCGATGCCGGCCGATTCCTGAAGGAGTTCGGCCCGCACGTGCTCCACTACCAGGCGAAGGACCTGATGATCGACCGCGACGGCCTCTACGAGCGGGGCATCATGTCGATGGGCATGGGCTGGCAGATCCCCCGGATCCCCGGCCTGGGCGAGGTCGACTGGAGCGTGGTGCACGGCGAGCTGTATCGCGCCGGGTACGAGGGTGACTGCATCATCGAGCACGAGGATCGCCGCTTCGAGGGGACCGACGAGAAGGTCAAGCAGGGCTTCCTGATCGCGCGCGACGTCCTGCGCCCGCTCTGCCACTGAGCTCGGGATCGCGTGGTGGCATGGACAGACGGCGCCCGATCATCGATGATCGATGGCGCGCAATCCCCGCGGTCGGAGTGACATGACCAGCCTGTCGATCGAGGACCTTTCCGAGCGCGACATCGCCAAGACGATCGACCACTCGCTCCTGCGACCGGAGCTCGACGACGCGTTCATCGAGGCTGGCTGCCGGCTGGCCGCGCGCTACGACGTCGCCTCGGTCTGCGTGCGACCGGCTGACGTCCGCCGGGCCCGCGAGCTCCTCCACGGCACCGACGTCGCGGTCGGGACGACGGTTGGCTTTCCGCACGGTAATCACCGCACCGAGACCAAGGTCTTCGAGGCGCAACGAGCGCTTGACGACGGGGCGACCGAGCTCGACATGGTCGTGCAGATCGGCGCCCTCAAATCCGGCCGTGACGACGACGTCCTCGCCGACATCCGGGCCGTGGTGGACGTCGGCCACGCGGCCGGCGCGATCGTCAAGGTGATCTTCGAGAACGCCTACCTCACCGATGCCGAGAAGATCCGTGCCTGCCGCCTGACCGCCGCGGCCAACGGAGACTTCGTCAAGACCAGCACCGGCTTCGCTACCGGCGGCGCCACGCACGACGACCTGCGGCTCATGCGCGCCAACACGCCGCCGCACATCCAGGTGAAGGCGGCAGGCGGCGTCCGAACGCTCGACGCGCTGCTCGAGGTCATGGCTCTCGGCGTGACCCGCATCGGGGCCACCGCGACAGAGGCGATCATCGAAGACTTCCGCGCCCGGAAGGCCGGCGCGCCGCCGGTTGCCGTCGCATCGACCCGGACCGTCGCGTACTGATGCATGCCATCCCCGATCCAGGCGCGAGCATGCGGGCCATGGCCCGGCTGCTCATCGAGCGAGGAGGTGACGCACGAGCCGACGAATCGCGCACGGCACAGCGATAGATAGCGGACCTGTGCTCCTGCCAGGAGCCGATGGCCGCCGATTGGAGGAGGACGTCATCCATGGGTAGTTCCATCCCGAAGCGCGCGCTGGCGCTGCTTTCGACGACGATGCTCGTCGTCGCGGCGTGCGGCGGCGGGGGCGCCACGACCGCGCCCACGCAGGGAGCGCAGCCGTCGTCGCCGCCAGCCAGCTCCGGGGCGACCGCCTCGACGACCGGGCCATTCTCCATTGGCTACTCCAATGGTGGTGGTGTCGGCAACGGCTTCCGTGAGGAGCAGGTCTGCACCGCCAAGGCCGAGGTTGCGGCCCTTGGCACGTCCAAGATCTCGGGCATCACCGTGATCCATCGCAACACCGACGCGGCCGGCCAGCTGTCCGACCTTCG
>CAYXVP010000118.1:0-6910 GCA_964468305.1 uncultured Anaerolinea sp.
CCGGGGTGTTGCCGCTCGACCCACCCCTCGGGACCCTCGGGGCGTTCCTCTTCCCGATCTACGGCATTCCGCTGCTCCCCCAGGGCTTCTACGGCAGCGGCATCTTCCTGTACGACCTGCTCGGCGCGCGGCGAGACGGCGGCTTCGCCCGCCACCTCCGGCCGTCCACCGCGCTCGAGTGGGCGCCGTTGCGGCGCAAGGGCCTGACCGGCGCCATCGTCTACCACGACGGGGTCGAGGATGACGCCAGGCTCGCCCTGGCGGTGCTGCGAACGGCGACCGCCGGCGGGGCGGTCGCGGCGACCCGCGTTCGCGCGGAGCAGCCGTTGCTCGACGGCGAGCGACTGATCGGCGCGATCGTCAAGGATCTCGTCGCGAACCAGCGTTTCGAGGTCCGCGCGGAGCGGGTCATCGACGCCACTGGCGTCTGGGCGGCCGACGCGAAGGCGCGATTCGCCGAGCTCGAGGGCGGCGAGCGGTTCGTTCCGAGCCGCGGCTCGCACATCGTGATCCGCCGCGACCGGCTCCCTGCCGAGGGCGGCATGACGCTGCGCATCCCGGGCCGCGTCGTGTTCATCATCCCGTGGCCGGGCCACTGGATCATCGGCACGACCGACCACGCCGACACGCGCCGACCCGAGGACGTCGCCGCACCAGATGCCGACATCGACGAGCTGCTCGAGACCGTCAACCGCCAGGTCGAGGTCGACCTGACCCGGGGCGACATCGTGGGCACGTACGCGGGCATGCGCCCGCTCGTGGGCGACCCGGGCGGCTCGACGGTCAAGGCGTCGCGGGAGCACCGCGTCGCGGCCGACGCGAGCGGCCTCGTCCGCATATCGGGCGGCAAGTACACCACGTACCGGGTCATGGCCCGCGACGTCGTCGACGCCTCCCTAGGCAGGACCGAGGCGCGGAAGCGCCGATCGCGAACCGCCGATCTGCCGCTGGTCGGAGCGGCGCCTCGCGACGAGCTGGACCAGATCGCCGTCAGCCTGGTCCGGCCGCTGCGCGATGCCGCCGCGGCGCGCGGCGAGACGCGGGCGACATGGCCGGAGCGAGTTGCCCGCCGGCTCGCGGACCGCTACGGACGCGAGGCGCCGGACGTGGTGACCCTCGCCCGCGAGCTGAACCTCGCGGCGCCGCTCGGCGAGCGGATCGACCATCTCCAGGCCGAGGTTGCCTGGGCCGCCCGTCGCGAGCTGGCCCTCTCGATCGACGACGTCCTTGCCCGACGCATGCGTCTCGCCCAGGGGCGGCCCGATCGCGGCGCGGCAGTGCCCCCCCGCGTCGCAACCGTTCTCGGGGCCGGGCTCGGCTGGGACAAGCGCCGTCAGGCCACCGCGGTGAGGCGCTACCTCGACACCGCTCGCCGCGAATACGGTCTGCCATGGGCGACGACGACGGACTGATCCTCGCCCTCGATCAGGGCACCACGTCCTCCCGGGCGATCGCGTTCGGGCGTGACGGGCGAGCCGTGGCGGTTGCCCAGCAGCCGTTCGACCAGAAGTTCCCTTCGCCCGGCCACGTGACCCACGATCCGGAGGCCATTTGGTCCTCGCAGCTCGCGGTCGCGCAGCAGGTCGTCCGGAACGTGGGCGGTCAGGAGCGGATCGCGGCCATCGGCATCACGAACCAGCGCGAGACGACGATCGTGTGGGACCGCAAGACGGGCAACCCGATCGCCGATGCGATCGTGTGGCAATCGCGGATCACCGCACCCGCCTGCGAGCGCCTGCGCGCCGCCGGCCACGAGTCGCTCTTCCGGGCGCGGACCGGGCTGCCCCTCGACGCGTACTTCAGTGGGCCGAAGATCGCCCACATCCTCGACGCCGTGCCCGGTGCTCGCGCCCGTGCCGACGCCGGCGACCTCGCGTTCGGGACGGTGGACGCGTTCCTGCTCTGGCGCCTGACCGGCGGCACGGTCCACGCGACCGATGTCTCCAACGCCAGCCGGACCCTGGTATTCGACATCCACCGACTCGCGTGGGATGACGAGCTGCTGGCCCTCGTGGACGTGCCTCGCCCGGTCCTCCCGGAGGTCAGGCCGACCTCCGGGGTCTTCGGCGAGACCGTGCCGGCGCTCTTCGGTCGTTCCATCCCGATCACGGCCCTCGCCGGCGACCAGCAGGCGGCGACATTCGGCCAGGCGTGTTTCGGCGCCGGCCAGGCCAAGAACACCTACGGCACCGGCGCCTTCCTGCTCCTGAACACGGGCAGCGCGGCGCGCGACGCCGCGAACGGGTTGCTGTCGACCGTCGGCTGGCAGCTGGCGGTCGGTGGGCCCGTGACGTACGCCCTCGAAGGCTCCGTGTTCTCCGCCGGCTCCGCGGTCCAGTGGCTGCGTGACGGCGTCGGGGCGATCGCCTCGGCAGCGGACGTCGAGGCGCTCGCGGCCTCGGTCGACGACACGGGCGGGGTCTACCTCGTGCCCGCGTTCACCGGCCTCGGCGCGCCGCACTGGGATCCCAACGCCCGCGGCATCATCGTCGGGATCACCCGCGGCACCGGCCGGGCGGAGCTCGCCCGCGCCACGCTGGAGTCGATCGCGCTCCAGGTCGCGGACGTGCTCGAGGCGATGTCGGCGGATGCCGGCGAGCGGCTCAGCGCCCTCCGAGTCGACGGCGGCGCCGCGGCCAACGACCTGCTGCTGCAGCTCCAGGCGGACCTCCTGGGGGCTCCGGTCGAGCGACCGGTCGTCGCCGAGACGACTGCACTCGGAACCGCCTACCTCGCCGGTCTCGCGATCGGCTACTGGCGCGGCCTCGACGACATCGAGTCGAACTGGGCGCTCGATCGTCGGTTCGAGCCGTCCATGTCGGAGGATCGTCGCCGGTCGATGCTGCACGACTGGCACCGCGCGGTCGAGCGCTCGCGAGGCTGGATCGAGCCCGAATCCGCCGATCGTTGACCGCCGCGAATCGGGGGCTAGGCAGATTCCTGAGAGTGGTCTATGCTCCGGCCGCCCAATGTCACAGCACGGCTGTGACGGCACATACGCGAAGACCACCTCGAACCGGACTCCTCTCACGGCTGACGCGAGACCCGAGCGGGATCGCGGCGGCCTGATCGAGAGGAGTTCTTTTGTACAGCGACAAGACCCTGACCTGCGCGGATTGCGGACAGCAGTTCGTTTTCACCGCGTCCGAGCAGGACTTCTACGCCCAGCGTGGATTCACCGAGCCGCGGCGCTGCCCGGCTGACCGAGCCGCCCGCAAGGCAGCCCGGCAGTCGAGCGGGGCCGGCTACTCGTCGGGCTACGGCGACGCCGGCAGCTACGGCGGCGGTGGCTACAGCTCAGGCGGCGGCTACAGCTCAGGCGGCGGCTACGACCGTGGCCCGCGCGAGATGTTCAGCGCCACCTGCTCGAACTGCGGCAACGAGGCACGCGTCCCGTTCCGCCCGACGAGCGGCAAGCCCGTCTACTGCTCCGACTGCTTCCGCACGATGCGGGGCTAGGCGAGACCCCAGAACCACTCAAGCACTCCTCTCGGCACGCGGATCGCACGAAGATCCGCGGCACCAGAGCCAGTAACCAGAAGGCCCGAGGCGTCAGCCGCCTCGGGTCTTTCGATTCGGCCCGCACGTCGTTCAGCTCCGCAGCCATGTCCGCGCGGCTGTCGAGGGTGGCTCGCGCAGCGAGCGCTGCCGTGCGCAGCGCGCTGGCCGTGATCGTGACCGCGCTCCTGATCGCCCAGATGACCTCGAGGTTGTCCTGCTCGATCGCCCGCAGCGCGGCGTAGCCCTGTGTCGAGATGGTCAGTTGCAGCAGGAGGTCGCGGCGCCGCTGCCGCACCGAGTACAGCGGACCCATCCGCAGCGTTTCCGCCGCGGTGCGATCGCGTTCTGCCAGCGACTCGATCCGCTCTTCGAGGAGATCGTCGAGCCGCCCGGCGAGGACGGCGTATTGCCGCAGCCCCTGGATGCCGAGCCATAGGGCGCGTTCTTCCTGGGCGAGGAATGCGTTGTCGGTCTCCAGGACCGCGCGATCGGCATCGAGCGCCCGGACGAGGTCCTGCGCCCGCTCATCGATCCTGGCGACCACGGCTGCCGCCTCACGCCCTCCCGACCGGGCCCGCGCGAGTCGTTCGACCAGCCCGCGCGCAAGGTCTCGCAGATCCCGCAGGTTGCGGGCGAGCGGCGCCCGTTCCGCAAGCGCATTCTCGACCGCCAGGACGGGTCGGTCGCCAAAGCGAGCCGCGATCTCGGTGGTCGCCCTAATCTCGCGCTCGCCGAGTCGTTCGATTGCGCCCATCGCCCGACGCGACGTGCCCTTGCCTGCCTGCACGGCAGGCAGGCTTTCCACGAACGCGCGGGCCATGGACTCGATTCGAGCCGCGAGCTCCGGATCGAGGTCGAGCGTTACCTCCGTGCGGAGGCGGTCGTCGGCGTCGGCCGCGGCGGTTTCGACGCCATCGTCGTCAGGCTTCGGCAAAGGTGGTGCGTTCCGGCTCAGCCGTCGGCGCCACCCGAGGAAGCTCCAGGCTCGGTCTCAGCGCCTGTGCGCGCACTCGTCCGACCGCGTCGCGTGACCGCCGGGGCCATTCGCGAGCCGGCGCTGACGGGTTTCTCCCCGTTCCCGCCCGTGCCATTCACCTTCGCCGTCTGGGGCATGAGGGCTTCGCGCGCCATGTTCGAGAGCGTGCCCGCCTGCTGGATGATCTGGGCGAGCGCGCCGGTCACCCCCTCCGCGCCATTCAGCACGGTGAAGTTGCCGACCTTCTCGAACGGCGAGGCCGCCGCTGCCACGATCGCCGGCAGGTTCTCCGCGATCTGCTGCGCGATGACTGCTTCCTGGTTCTGGCTCACTGCGGCTGCACGGCGCTCGATGCCGAGGGCCTCGGCTTCCATGCGGGCCCGGACTGCATCGGCCTCGGCGATGCCGCGGGCGCGGATCGCATCCGCCTCGGCCTGCCCGTTCAGCCGGGTCGCCGCGGCCTGTGCCTCCGCCTGGATCTTCTGTGCGTGCGCCGCGGCTTCCGCGTGAAGCCGGACCTGCTGGGCCTCCGCCTCAGCCTGTCGGATCGTCACGTCCCGGCCCGCAGCGGCCAGAGTCGTCTGCTTGTACGCCTCGGCGTCCGCCGGGCGTCGCACGTCGACCTGGAGCTGCTGCTCCTTCTGCTCGGCCTGGAGCTCGGCGACCTTCGTCTCCTCCTGGACGACCGCCTGGCGAGCCGTCGCCTGGGCGAGTGGGCCCTGCTGGGCAGCGTCCTGGTTCGCCCGGTCGATCTCGGCCTGGAACCCGGCCTTCTTGATCTCGGTATCGCGGACCGACGCGGCGATCTGCGCCGCGGCTTGCTGTTCCTGCGCGACGGCCTCGCGGTCGGCGATGGCCCGCGCGATCCGCGCGTTCTGCTCGACCTCGGCCTGGTGCGGCACCGCCAGGTTCTCGATGTAGTTGCTGGGGCTCGTGATCGCCTGGATCTGGAAGCTGTCGATGACGAGACCGAAGGACTCCATCTCCTGGCTGCAGCGATCGCGGACCTGCTGGGCGAACTTGTCCTGGTCGCTGATCATCTCCTCGACGGTCATCGACCCGGCGATCGCCCGCAGGTGACCGACGAAGACGTTCTGGACCTTCGACTCGAGCTCCGCCGCGGGTCGGTCGAGAAAGCGCCGCGCCGCGTTGGCGATCGACGGGTAGTCGTCCCCGACCTTGTAGACCACGACGCCCCGCAGGTCCAGGCGGATCTTCTGCTGGCTCACGCAGGGAACCGTGATCTCGCTCTCGTGGGCCTCGAGGGACAACGTCCGAACCTTGGTGACGCCCGGAATCACGACGGCGCCATGGCCCGTCACGATCCGGAACCCCATCCGTCCCGCCGGTGCGTCCGCACCCCCACTGGACCGGAAGCCCGAGATGATCAGCGCCTCGTCCGGCTCGGCGACTCGCCAGCTCAGGCGGAACAGGACAACAACCGCGGCGACGATGAGCACGATCGCTCCGGCGGTAATCAGCAAAGCGGTATCGATCATTTCGACAACCTCAACGTATCTGTCGGCTCGACCTCGACGGTGCGACCGCCAAGGCTTCCGACGACGATCACTTGCGAGTGTTTCCTGATGGTGATGCCCGATTCGCTCGCCCGAGCCAGGAACCGCTCGGTGCCCTGCCGGACCTCGATCAGGACCTCACCGAGGTGGCCCGGCGTGATGTCCGCGGTCACCCGGCCGAGCTTGCCGACGACGTCGAGCGCCACGACTCCCCTCGCATCCAACGCATCCCATCCCCAGGCCGTGATCATCGTATGCCGAATCGATCGGCAGACGATCGATTGGGCGTCCGTCTGACCGACCCGCCTCCTATGCGCTCGGTCGACGGGGAGCCAGGAGCGCAAGGTCGAACTTGCGCTCGGTGCCGTGGAGCAGGCGATCGATGTTGTCGGCGTGGGCAAGCCAGATGAGGATCGGCCCGACGACAGCCCAGGCGATGTACGCGGGCGGCACCCAGCCCGAGGCGACGGCCCAGATGAGCAACGTCGCCGGGAACATCGCCGCGGAGCCGAGCAGCGAGCCGAGCGAGACGTAGCGGGTGGCGATGATCACCAGGAAGAACACCGGCGCCGCGAGAACGACCGCGATGGGCTGGATCACGAGCATCGTACCGACACCGGTGCCAACACCCCGGCCGCCCGAAAAGCCGAGGAAGATCGAACGAACGGCGCCGGCGACGCAGGCGCCCGCGACGAGGACCTCGGCGAGCGAGTCGCCGCCGGTCAGGATGCGGGTGAGCAGGACCGGCAACGCACCCTTGGCGAGGTCGCCGGCGACCACCACCGCTGCCCACTTGCGCCCGAGCGCGCGCAACGCGTTCGTGCCGCCCGTCCGCCCCGAGCCCACGGTCCTTGGATCAGGCCCGCCACTCGCCCGAGCGACGGGGCGAGCCTAGCACCCGGTCCGCAACCCCTTG
>CAYXVP010000119.1:0-6876 GCA_964468305.1 uncultured Anaerolinea sp.
TCAGTCGGCGGCGGGCGTCGGGCGAATGCCACGGCCGGGTTCGCCCGCGGCGCTGGCCGCGTGCGAAGCGGCCGCGCTCTGCTGCGTCCTCCGGAGTGGGATCTCCTTGAGCCCGAAGGCCGCGACCAGCGCGACCGCCGCTGCCGCGACGCCCAGCCAGATGCTGTTGCCGATCGCGATCGTGAACGCCCGGTGGAAGCCGTCGACGAAGATCGGCTGGAACTGCGCCGGGATCTGCGACAGGAAGCTCGTCGCGCCCCCGCCGCTGATGTTCGTGATGGCGCCGGGGTCGAAGCCCGCGGGCGCGGTCGTCGGCACGAAGTTCGCCGGCGCGCCCGCCGCTACAAGCTGGTCATGCAGGAGACCCCAGGAGAAGTTGAGCCGGAAGAGGCTGAACGCGGCGGCGATGCCGACGGTCGTGCCGATCTGCCGGAACAGCGTCAGGTCGCTGGTCGCGGCGCCGAGGTCCTTGAAGTCGACCGCGTTCTGGACGATGATCGTGAAGACCGCGAAGGTCGGGCCGACGCCGAGGCCGGCGACGAACATCCATGCCGCGAGCAGCAGCGGGTCCGTGTCCGCTCGCAGCTGGGTCATGAGGCCCATGCCGGCGATCAGCAGCACCAGGCCGATGAGGATGTACGGCTTGTAGCGGCCGGTTCGCGCGACGAGCTGGCCCGATGCGATCGATGCCGTGATCAGGCCGAACATGAACGGCAGGAGCCGGTAGCCCGAGTCCGTGTAGGACACGCCCTGGACGATCAGGAAGTACAGGGGCAGGAAGATGATCACCGCCCCGAAGCCGAACGTCGCGAAGAAGATCGCGAGCATTGACGAGGAGAACGTGCGGTTGCGGAACAGCCGTAGCGGTATCACCGGTTCCGGGCTCCGCCGCTCGACCCACACGAAGATCGCCAGGAACACGATTCCGACGGCGATCCAGAGCCAGAAGAAGGGATCAGTGAAGCCAAGGCTCGAGTTCTCGGCGACCGTGAAGCCGATGAGCAGCGGCACGAGGCCGAGGGTCAACGTCACCACACCGGCGTAGTCGATGTTGCCCGCTCGCTCAGCGTGCTTGATGTTGGGGAGCAGCCGCCAGATCACCGCGAGGGCAACGAGGCCGATCGGGATGTTGACGTAGAAGATCGCGTGCCAGCTGAAGTTGTCGGTCAAGGTGCCGCCGATGGCCGGGCCGGCGAGGAACGCGACACCGAAGACGAGGCCGAAGAGGCCCTGGTACTTGCCGCGCTCGGCCGGCGTGAAGAGGTCGCCGATGATCGCGAGTGCGATCGGGAACAGCGCCCCGGCCCCAAGTCCCTGGATGCCGCGGAACAGCACCAGCTGCCACATCTCCTGGCTCAGGCCGGACAGGGCCGAGCCGACCAGGAACAGCGTGATGCCGATCATGAGGACTGGCTTCCGGCCGTACAAGTCGGACAGCTTGCCGTAGATCGGGACGGTCACGGTCGAGGTGAGCAGGTAGATCGTTACTGCCCACGTGTAGACGTCCGAGCCATGCAGGTCGGACACGATCTTCGGCAGAACCGGGCCGACGATCGTCTGATCGAGGGCCGACAGGAACATGCCGAGGAGGACCGCGCCGAGGATCTCGAGCTTGGCGCGGATGCTGAGGCCGAGGGCCGGATCCTCCGCCGTCGACGGTGTGTTGATGGCCTGGCTTGGGAACTCTTCCATCAGGGCTGACTTCCTTCGTGCTCTGGGTCCGGGGCTACGTCAGTGCGTCGCGTCGGAGAAGTGGTGTTGGTGAGCCGGGCCAGGCTCCGCTTCGACCTCGGCCGAGAGGCCGCGACGCAGGCTCCGAAGCGCCTGCAGTACGACGACGCGCTCGGCGGCCGACAGGTGACCGATCACGCCGCGCAAGCGCTCTCGCTTGCTCGACTCGGTCTGGGACAGGTGACGGAGGCCGTTCGCGGCGGGTCGAACGAGGACCAGCCGGCGGTCGTCCGGGACTCGGACCCGCTCGACGAACCCGTGCTCCTCCATGCGGTCGATGATCCCGGTCGCGTTCGACAGGGACACGCCGAGCAGCTCGGCCAGTCGGCTCATCGCCATCTCGCCGTGGTGCTGCAGCAGCCACAGGACGTGCATCTGCGCCTGGCTGACCTGGCTCTGCACGAGCTGGCCCATCTGGGCGCACCGGAGCTCGCCGATCCATCGATGGACTTCTGTCACGATGGCGTCGACGGACACCGGGTCGGTGGCGGCTGCCGTTGTCGGTGCTGTACTTCGCATGTCATGAAGCATTCTAGCGACATGAATGATTTCGTCAACATCAACGTTTCGTGAACAGCGGAGGATCGGCGATGCGCTTCGCGCTGATGATCGAGGCCCAGCAGGGGCTGTCCTACGTGGACCAGCTCGCGATCGTCCGCCGGGCCGAGGCGGCCGGCTTCGAGTCGTTCTTCCGGAGCGATCACTACGCGAGCTTCCCCGGCGGCGCCAACCAGGCCACGACCGATGCCTGGGCAGTCCTCGCCGGCCTGGCGCGGGAGACCTCGAGGATCTCGCTCGGCGCCCTCGTCAGCCCGGTCACGTTTCGGCACCCGGGCAACTTCGTGAAGCTCGTCACCACCGTCGACGAGATGAGCGGCGGACGGATCGAGGTCGGGGTTGGCGCCGGCTGGAAAGATGCGGATCACTTCCAGCACGGCCTGGCGTTCCCGGACATGAAGGACCGCGCCGACCTCATGGAGGACGAGCTGGCGCTGCTCCATGGACTGTGGGAGGAGAAGCCAGGCTGGAGGTTCGATGGGCATCACGTCCGGGTTCGCCGGGGCAAGCTGGTCCCGGGGCCGGTCCAGGTCGACGGCCGTCCGGTCGGCAAGAACGGCCGGCGGCGCCCTCGGATCATCACCGGCAGCGAGGGCTCGCCGCGCGGCTTCCGGCTCGCCGCTCGCTACTCCGACGAGTTCAACCTCTCCTCAGCTTCGCCGGAGGTCGCGAGACGGAAGGAGGCGGAGCTCGACGCCGCCTGCGTCGCCGCCGGCCGTGACCCGAAGTCACTCACGCGTTCGGCGATGGTCGGGACGCTGCTGGGGCGGGATCGCGACGAGGTCGGCAGGCGCGCGGAGGCCCTGCTCGCCGAGCTCGGCGAGCGCGGCAAGACCGGAGTCGAGTGGCTGGAGGCGCGCCGCAACCGGTGGATCTTCGGCACGCCCGACGAGGCGCGCGCGATGGTCACGCGGTTCGCGGCTGCCGGGATCGAGCGGATCATGCTCCAGGACTTCCTGCCGCGCGACCTCGAGCACATCGACCTCATGGCGGCGGAGCTGATCGGGAAGGTCTAGCCGGCGACCTCGGCGGCTCGCAGGTAGGCGGGGTCGTCGCGGCGAATCGGGTCGGGATCGACCCCGCGGGCGCGCGCGAGCCGCTCGGTGAGCAGCTGCAATGGGACTGCCGAGCCGACGAGCGAGGCCGTCGCCGCGGGCACGCCACCTGCGGTGGGGACGATGAGCCGGCCGGCCGGCGTGAGCTCCTCCGCGATCGCACCGAGATAGCCGCCGCCGAGGATCGCGCCGGCCTGGATGCCGAGCTCGGCGACCGCGCGCAGGACCTCGGTTGCGCGTGCGGCCCGCTCGTTCGACCGCCCCGGGTCGGTGAGGATGAGCACGAAGCCGGTGCGCGCGTCCATGCCCGCGAGGTGGCCGTGGAGCAGCATCTCGAGGTCGCGCATCGCCGCGGCGAGGTGGGCGCCTTCCTCGACCTTGAGGACGAGCTCACGCGCAGCCGGCCGATCCGCGCCGCTCCCGACGACGATCAGTCGCTCGACACCCGACAGCGCCCTCGCGAGGCCCTCGGTCGTCTGGATCGCCGCCCCGGTCAGGCCGGCGGCGAGCAGCGCCTCCACCCCGCCGATATCGAGCCCGACGCCGGTCAGATGATCGGCGATGGCGGCGGCGGCAAGGATCGGCGAGAGATAGCCGACCGTGTGGCACCAGCTCTGGTCCTGCTCCTCGGTCGCGACGACGATGTCGGCGAGCTCCGCGCCGGGCGAGCGAGCAGAGCAGGTGATGAGCGCCACGCGGGCGCCGGCGTCTCGCGCCCGCTCGAGCGTGAGGTTCGTCGCCCAGGTCCCGCCCTCGTGGCTGATCCCGATGACCAGGCTCTCCTCGGGGGCTATCCGATCCTCGAGCGCCGCCTCGAACGCCTGCGCGGCGACCGGTGCTCCGCCCTGGCCGAGTCGCCACGGCAGGCCCGCCGCGCGCATGGCCTCGCGGAGGATCTCGGTGACGGCGAGCGCGCCGTGCTCGCTGGTCCCGCAGCCGGTGACGACGATCGGCCGGCCATGCTGCGCCGTTTCGCGGATGACCGCCGCGGCTCGCGCCGCCCCCGAGCCCGGGGCGACCAGGTTCCGGAGGACGCGGCCGGCCAGAGCAGGCTGGGCCTCGATCATCTCGGTCATGTGGAACGGCGGCCCGTCGCGGCGCGACGGCATCTCGCTGCCGGCCCACGGGTCCGGTGCCAGTGGGAGCGGCGCGTTCGGATCGGCGCGGAGGTTCATCGGCCGAGGATAGAGAGGTCGGCCGCCGCTGCTCAGGTCGCTGACCTGCGCTTCGGCGGTTCCCATCGGGGCCAGGCAAATCGGTAGGCCGGCCCGTCGAGCGTGTCGACGATCGACCATCCGAAGACGGCGAGGGTGACATCCGTCCGGCGGACGAACTGGTCGAAGAGCTTCGCAAGCCACGCCGGCCCGGCGGCGGCAGCCGGGCCAAGGAGCTCCGCCGGGTCCCGGCCGAGCCGCCTGCTGCAGTCGACGAGCGCTGCGAGGTCGAGCATCTCGTCGCGCGCATCGATCGCGCCCGTCGCCGCGAGATGGGCGACCTGGGCGCGGAATCCCTCGACCAGGACATCCGGCCGGCGTTCCCGAAGCGCCCGCGTGCACAGATCGTCGGTCCGCGGCGTGCCCACCTAGGCGGTGCGCCCACGGATGCGACCGATCCGGCGTGGCGGCCAGTACCGGAAGAGCACTCGGCCCACGAGGTCATCCTCGGCGACCGGACCGAAGCGCCGGGAGTCGACCGGCGCCCCGGAGCCCACGGACGCGGCGGTCTTCTCGTCGGCGTCCGCGCTCAGCCAAGCCTCATCCGCCCCGAGCTCCAGGTAGCCATTTGCGAAGGGCACGCGGTCGCCGGCGAGGGCCTGCACGCGCTTGACCTGGATCGTGGAGCCGAACGGCTCGTTGAAGACCACGATGCTGCCGCGGGACGGCCAGTGACTGACCAGCGGGTTCAGGACGAGCCAGTCACCGGGCAGGATGGCGGGCGCCATCGAGCCCTCGGTGACCGCGGCCCGCCAGGGCCCGCGGAGTCGCGCGCGCAGGGATCGGGCCATGGCGCGGCCTGTCAGCCGCGCGCCGACGAGATCAGCCCGGTCGGCCTGCGACGCGGGTCTTCTCGGGGCCGCCGGTCGCCTTCCACGCCGCGTCGACCTCGTCGATGAGCTCGAGCAGGCGCTTGGCGTCGGCGATGTCGGTCGAGGCCTTGACCTTCGAGGCCTGCTTGTCGGCTCGCCAGAAGAGGTCGTGGAGGTTCGGGACCTTCTCGAGGTGCTCGGGCTTGAAGTAGTCGTGCCAGAGGACGTCGAGGTGGTGCTTCACGAGCTCCGCGCGCTCCTCCTTGATCGCGATGGCCCGCGTTCTGTAGGCAACGTCTTCGTTCGCCGCATACTTCTCGACGATCTTGTAGCAACTTTCCGCTTCGATTCTTGCCTGCTCCGGGTCATAGACACCGCACGGCAGGTCGCAGTGCGCTTGCACGGTGACTCGGGGGGCGAGGAATCGGAGGACAGCGTTGGTCAGCAACACACGATCTCCTTCCGGGGCTGGGGCCCGACACGGCGGGTCTTGGTGTCTAGTGCCTCGGAGTGTCGAGACGCGCCTCCGGACTGTCAAACGATCGTGCCGCGGGACATGAAGCGCGTCCTCCGTCTCCCGCCCCGAGGACGCAGCGGCGCCTGGCTGGTCGCGCTCGGGATCGGGCTCGTCCTCGCCATCCAGCCGATCTGGAAGGACAACTTCGCGATTGGCGTGACGGGCCTGATCGCGTTCACGCTTGTCCTCTGCGCGCGCTGGCAGCTGACCTGGATTCCGGTGATTGCGGTGATCATCAGCGGCGTGGCGCTGCGCTGGTCGGAGAGCAACGTGACCGCCTCCGACGTGTCCGACGTCACGCGCGTCGCGATCATGACCATGCAGGAGGGTGCGAACCCGTACGGCGTCGGCTACCTGATCTCGCGGCCGCCCGGCGCGTCGTTCCCGTATGGCCCGGTCGACCTGTTCTGGTACCTGGCCTTCGTCTCCGACCCGACCCAGCTCGAGGTGCTCGTCAGCTTCGTGCTCCTCGGCTTCTTCGGCATCCGGGCGGCTTCCGGCCGCCCGATCGGGCTGGTGGTCTTCGCGCTCGCCCCGCCGCTGGTGCTCGCCTCCGTCGACGGCTCGAACGACACAAGCGCCGGCCTGATGATCCTCCTCGCCCTGCTCCTCGCCTCGAAGCGACCGGCCCTCGGCGCCGGCGTCCTCGCGATCGCCGTCGCGTTCAAGCCGTATGCGCTCGCCTGGCTCCCGCCGCTCGCGCTGTGGGCCGGGGTCCCGGCGGTATTCGGGTTCGTGGCCGCGTCATTCGTCGCCTGGTCGCCGGTGCTGTTGGTGTGGGGGGTCGAGAGCTACGTGCGGAGCCTGGCGATTGCCCAGCAGACCCACCTTCGCGACGCGTACTGGAGCCTGGCGTCGGTGTGGGATGGCATCGACCCGGGCACCGCGCCGCGCGCGCTCGAGACGATTCGCTATTTCCTGAGCGGCGCGGTGGCGATCTTCGGCGGGCTGCGAGTTCGCTCGATCGATGGCGTGATCGTGGTCGGAAC
>CAYXVP010000120.1:0-6871 GCA_964468305.1 uncultured Anaerolinea sp.
TCCACGGAGAGTCGGAAGAAGTCGCCGCGGCGCTTGACGAGGCCGGTCTGGAGCAGCTGCTCGAGCGTCTTCCAGCCGGCGCCCTCGATGTCCATGCCGGCGACGAAGTTGCCGAACTCCTGGCTGACCCGCGCCGGGCACGACGTATTCGGGCAGTAGTGGCGGACGGCGCCCTCGTCGCGGACGACCGGCGTGCCGCACACCGGGCAGGTTGGCGGCATGTCCCACTCGGCCGGTGAGCCCATCCGCTTCTCGGGCAACGACCTGACGACTTCGGGGATGACGTCGCCGGCCTTCTGCAAGATTGCGTGGTCGCCGACGCGGATGTCCTTCCGCCGTACCTCGTCGAGGTTGTGCAGCGTGGCCCGGGCGACCGTGGAGCCCGCGACCTTCGTCGGCGTCAGGTGGGCCACCGGCGTGAGCGTCCCCGTTCGGCCGACGTACGCGACGATGTCCTCGACGACGGTTTCCACCTGCTCGGGCGGGAACTTGAACGCGATCGCCCAGCGCGGCGCCCGGCTGACCATTCCCAGCCGGTCCTGCTGGTCGAAGCGGTCGACCTTGACGACCACACCATCGGTCTCGTACGGCAGGTCGTGGCGTGCCTCACGCCAGGTCTCGGTGAAGTCGATCACGCCTTCGATGTCGAGGCCCGACTCGCGGTTCGGGTTGACCGTGAAGCCGAGGGCCTCGAGGCGCGCCAGGGCGGCCGACTGGCTGTCGACCCGGGCGCCGTCGTCGTCCTCGAGGAGCTGATAGGACCACGTCGCCAGCTGGCGCGCCGCGGTGATCGAGGGATCCTTCTGCCGCAGCGAGCCCGCGCCGGAGTTCCGTGGGTTGGCGTACAGGGGTAGCCCTCGCTCCTCTCGTTCGGCGTTGATCCGGGCGAACTCGGACTTCGGCATGTACACCTCGCCGCGTGCGTCCAGCGAGGCCGGCTGCTTCAGGCGTGCCGGCACGGATGAGATCGTGCGCAGGTTCGCAGTCACGTCCTCGCCGGTGAGCCCATCGCCGCGGGTTGCGCCCTGGCTGAACCGGCCGCGCTCGTAGCGCAACGTGATTGCCAGGCCGTCGATCTTTAGCTCGGCGACATAGCGCAGCGCCTCCGCCGGCTCCGGTGCCGCCGCCAGCCCGAGGCCGCGACGGACGCGGCCATCGAAGGCGCGCAGCTCGTCGTGGCTGAACGCGTTCGACAGCGACAGCATCGGCTTCCGATGGCGGACCTCGTCGAAGGTCCCGCTGCCGACCTGGACGCCGATCCGCTGCGTCGGGGACGACGGCGTGATCAGGGCTGGAAATGCCGCCTCGAGGGCGACCAGGCGGCGGAAGAGCTGGTCGTAGTCCGCGTCAGAGATCACGGGCGCGTCGAGCTCGTAGTAGGCCTTGTTCGCCGCATCGATCTGCGCGGCGAGGTCGGCGTGGCGAGCCGCTGCGGCGTCCTCGGAGAGCGCGGCGGCCTCTTCGATGAGCGCCGGGTCGACGGGCAGGCCGTCGAGCCCGATCACTTCGGTGCTGCTGTCGATCACCGGGCGAGGATACCGACGAGCGCTAGGCGAGCAGGTCCCGCGTCACCTGCCGGAGCGACGCGGCCCCGAGCAGCGGGAGGGCGACGGTGAGCTCGCCGCGGATGATGTCGATCGCCTTCGCCACGCCCGCGCGACCGCCGGCGGCGAGTGCCCAGTAGAACGGCCGCCCGATCAGGACGCCGTTCGCGCCGAGGGCGATCGCCGTCAGGACGTCGAGCCCGCGGCGGATCCCACCGTCGGCCCAGACCTCACAGCGCCCGGCCACCGCCTCCGCCACGCCCGCGAGGGCCGCGGCGGACGAGATCGAGCGATCGAGCTGGCGGCCGCCATGCGTCGAGACGACGACGGCCGCGACGCCCGCCTCGGCGGCGAGTGCCGCGTCCGCCGGCGACAGGATGCCCTTGAGGACCAACGGCAGCGAGCTCCACGAGCGGATGTCGGCGAGCGAGTCCCAGGTCAGCCCGGCGACGCGCTGGTCGTCCAGGCCGCCGTAGCGGTGGTCGCGCTCGTCACCCGCCGCGTCCATGTGCGCCATCGGCGGCAGGACGAAGCCGGACCGGGCGTCGCGCTCCCGACGACCGAGCACCGGCAGGTCGACCGTCAGCACGATCGCGGTGTAGCCAGACGCCGCAGCCCGTTCGACCAGGCGCCTGGTGTAGTCCCAGCCGCCGATGAGGTAGAGCTGGAACCAGCGTTCCGCTTCGGGAGACCCGCGGGCGACGTCCTCGAGCGCGAGCGACGACGACGTGGACAGGCAGAAGGGGATGCCCCGGGCCGCCGCACCGGCGAGCATCTCCAGCTCCGCGCCAGGGTGGGCCATCGCCTGCGCCGCCATCGGCGCGATGGCGATCGGGAGTGCGAACCGTCGCCCGAGGAACGTGCCCGACGTGTCGATCGTGCGCAGGTCCGTCAGGACGCGGGGCACGAACCTGTAGACCTGCCATGCCTCGACGCTCTCGCGGAGCGTGATCTCGTCCCAGGAACCGCCGGCGACGTAGTCGTACGCCGGCCCGAGCATCCGCTCCCGCCCAAGCGGCTCGAAGTCGGCCAACCTCACGATGGCGTCGAGATCGACGGCTGGCAGCAGGTCGGTCATCGCGGGCGAGCGTACCGCGCCCCGGGGCGCGAACGTTCTGGTCGTTCACCTGCACGTTCGAGCCCTGACCTGATCAGGAGCCTGAGGGAAGCTCCAGCAGCTGCCAGAAGGTCCAGTCGCCTGCGCCTGCGTCGGCTCGGTAGATCGAGACGCGCCGCGGGACCGAGTCGCCGTTGGCGTCGAAACGGATCGTGCCGACGGGCGTTCGGTACTGGCGGCCCGGCGTCGTCACCTCCGCGCGGATCGCCTCGCGCCAATCGGCGGGCGTTGTCAACCGGGACGCATCGACCCGCCCGATGGCGTCGAGGATGATGCTGGCGCAGGCGTAGCCGCTCAGAACGAAGTTCTCGGCGGGGCGGCCATACGCACCCTGGAATGCCGATTCGACCTGAGGGCCGAGCGTCGGGTCCCTGCCTGCCTGAAACACCCCGAAGGCGTTGTCGACGCCGGCACCCGCGATGTTCAGAAACGACCCGCTCGCCGATCGAGGGCCATCGAGAACGGTGTCGAGGCCGACGAATGGCACGTTGGATCCCGTCGCCCGGAGCGCGCCAAGGACGGCCCCGCCGTCGATGCCGAGGCCATCGAAGAAGACGGCATCGGCGCCGCTTGCCTCGACCTGGCTGGCGACGACGTCGGGCGACCGCCCGCCCTCGCCGATCTCGCCCCTCCCGGCGATCGAACCGCCGAGCCCTTCAAGGGCCTGCACGAACGTGTCGGACCGGCCGCCCGCGAAGGGCGAAACGGGCGTGACCAGGAAGACCTTCTGCTTCGCGAGCACACCGACCAGCAGGCGCGCGGCGGCCATGGCCGCCGCGTCATCCGGCGTGGCGACCCGCACATACGTCGGCCGATCGGGTCGCGGCCGCAGCGATGCGGCGGTGTCGCCGACTGTCAGCTCCGGGCCGGTATTGGATGCGCTGCACTCCAGCAACCCCGCCGCGTTGGCGATCGGGATCGCCGCCGTGGCCACGAACGAGTGGAACGGGCCGATCACCGCCGCGAAGCGCGGATCTCCGACGATGCGCTGCATGTTCGCGGCGCCCTGCTCTGCCGTCGTCGACCGATTGACGGAATCATCGAAGACGCCGTCCGGCGGCAGCTCGACGGAGACCCCGGCAGGCAAGTGCGCTGCGCGGATGGCAAGCCGAACGGCGTCGACGATGGGCGGCGCGGCGGGCTCGCCCTGCAACGGCAGGTCGACGGCGAGGAGCAGGTTGATGGGCGGCCGGCTGGGGCGAGTGCCGAAGAGGATGGCGCCGATGAGCAGGAGCAAAACCGCAACGGCGACCGCCCCGAGGCGGAGCAGCGTCTCCCGGCCGCGCGCATGCGGGCTCGGGATCAGCCGCCGCGCGACGATCGCGGTCATTTCGTCGGCGCTGTGCGCCCGCGAGGCGATCTCCTCGGCCCGGTCGTGGAGCACGCCCCGGAGCTCGCGCTCGAACTGCTCGTCGCCGAATGCCTGGGTCATCGCGCGGCCTCGTTGAGCTGGAACCGCATCTGCTCCCGCGCGAGGCGCAATCGAGAGCGGACGGTCTCGAGCGGCGCCCCGACCACATCAGCCGTCTCCGCGATCGAGTAGCCGAGGTACAGGTGCAGCGCGACGACCGCGCGTTGGGCCGCCGGGAGCGACTCGAAGGCATGCCGCAGCGCGGCACGAGAGGTCACCGCGGACCCGGGATCCGCCTCGAATCGCGCGACCCCGATCTCGATGTCGTCGTGATCGACGAGCAGGCGCTCGAGGCGCTGCCGGAGCGTGCGCTTGTCCCGTCCCAGTCGGATGGCTTCGCGGACGACGATCCGATCGAGCCAGGCGTCCAGCCGAGTCGGGTCCTTGAGGCTGTCCCGACGGCGCCACGCCCGCTCGAGACCCGCCTGGACGGCATCCTCCGAGTCGATCGCATCGCGGCAGATCAGCCCCGCCAGGCGGATCAGGCGCGGGTAGTGCGCAGCCACGAACTCGGCGATGTCACGCTCGATCGCCCCCTCGCGACCATGGACCTTGAAATGGACCTCCTGGCCGCTCACGCGTGCCAGACCTCGCCGCCGTCCATCACCGACATAGACCCGGCAGACCGCCTTGGTGGGTCAAACGTTCCCGCCGGTTTTCGCGGATTGACCCGTCGGCGCCCGATCGACGGTCTGTACACGTGAGCGTCCGGCAACCATGCCGAAGGAGCGGGCCCCGGCCCGGGAGGACTGACGATGCGCAAGCTCGGAATCGTTGGCATTGCAACGCTGCTGTGCACCCTGGTCGCGGTTCCCATCACTACTGCGGCCGCGACGTCACCGGTCGAGGGATCCTGGACCAGCATCGATCCCGTGGACGGCAGCACGCAGCATCTGTCCATCCAGGGCGGGAGGAACCTGAAGCTGGCCTACGTTGATGAGTTCGCCACGACGTGCGTCGAGATCGGCGCGCCCACGCCGGTCTTCACCGCCACGTTGATCGGGACCTTCTCGGACAACGGGCTGATTGCCCGGTTCAACTCGGGGCGTTGCGGACCGCGACTCGTCCTTCGCGCAGCCGATGGATTCGCATGGTTCTTCGAGTACGACCCCAGCACCGACACGCTGTTCGGTGCCGTCAACGACGGGCCGGCCACGTGGTATCGCGACTGACCTCGCTCTGAGCTAACCGGTGAGCTCGAGGCCGGCGAGCGAGGCGAGGAGCGTCTTCCGCCCGATCTGCGGATCTCGAAAGGCGATCGTGACCTCCTCGTCGCTGCGCGTCAGCTTCGAGCTCACCACGATGCCATCACCCCAGCGGGAGTGGCGCACCCGATCGCCATCCCGGTAGCGGCGCTCGCCGGGGACGATTGGTCGCTCCGGCGCCCGGGGCCCGGGGCCCGGCGCTCCGCTGCCGTTGTCCTCTCCATGGGCCTCGTTGGGCGGTGCATCGTCGTCCCAGGCCTCGACGAACCGTCGCGGCCCGAACGTGCCGGATCGCGCGCCACCGGCAAACGCATCGCGCTTTGCGGTGAGGTCGCGGGACGGCCGGAACAGCTCACCGTCGCGCGGCGCGCCGGGCCTCCCGCTCCCCTCGCGGAACGCGCCGCCACCCGGTCGGATCGCCCGCCCGAAGCGCGTCGCGCCGCGGCCAAAGACGAGGTTGAGGTCGTCCGGAGCGTCGTAGTCCGCCTCCCCAGCCTCCGGCCTCGCGCCGAGGCGTGGCCCGCTCATCAGGTCGGCCGGGATCTCGAGGAGAAAGCGGGACGGCTCGGCCATCCAGCTCGTGCCCGGGCCACGACGCGTCGCCCGCTGCCAGGCGTGTGAAAGGTACAGGCGCGAGCGGGCTCGGGTCATGCCCACGTAGGCGAGACGTCGCTCCTCCTCCATCGGCCGCGGATCAGGATTGAAGCCACCCTCCGCCTCGACGGCGCGACCCGTCGGGAAGAGCGACTCCTCCAGGCCGGCGATGAACACGACCTCGAACTCGAGACCCTTCGCGGCGTGGAGGGTGATCAGCGAGAGCATGTCGGCGTCGGCCTGGTAGCTGTCCTGGTCGGCGACGAGCGCGGTCTCCTCGAGGAGCCGATCCAGCGCGTCCTCGGGCGACAGGTCGTCATAGCGCGTGGTGACCTCGCGCAGCTCGAGCAGGTTCGCCCAGCGCTCCTCGCCCTCCTCGGTCCCATCGGCGAGCATGGCCCGGTAGCCCGATCGCTCCAGCGTGTCGTCGAGCAGCTCCGGCAGCGGGAGCACGCCGATGCGGGAGCGCAGCCGTCGGATGAGCCCGACGAACTCGCCGATGGCAGCGCGCGCGCGACCGGCGAGCTCCGGGAGCTGGCCCTCGGCCGCCCGCTCCAGGCCGATCCAGTACGGAAGCCCCTCGCGGGCCACGTGGGCGCGAATCACCCCGACCGTCTTGTCACCGATGGGGCGCGCCGGGACGTTGATGACGCGCTCGAAGCTGACCTGGTCGGCGTCCGAGCGGAGCACGCGCAGGTAGGCGAGGGCGTCCTTGACCTCGCGCCGCGAATAGAAGCGGGTCCCGCCCACCACCTGGTACCGAATCCCGTACCGGAGGCAGGCCTCCTCGATCGCTCGCGACTGGGCGTTCGTCCGGTACAGCACGGCGACGTCACGCAGCTCCAGCGTCCCGCCGTCGTCCGCCTTGCGCGTCAGCGCCGAGCCACGCGTACCCGTCAGCTCCTCGACCCGACGGACGATCCACTCCGCCTCCTCCTCCTCGTTGTAGGCCTCGAAGCGCTCGATCAACCGACCGCGGTCGTTCTTCGTCCACAGCTTC
>CAYXVP010000121.1:0-6768 GCA_964468305.1 uncultured Anaerolinea sp.
AACGCCAGCGCACTCCCCCACTGCCCGGCGCCGGTCTCGGTGGCGAGACGCGCCACTCCCTCTTCCTTGTTGTAGAAGGCCTGGGCCAGCGCGGTATTCGGCTTGTGGCTGCCGGACGGGCTGCCGCCCTCGTACTTGTAGTAGATGTGCGCCGGCGTGCCGAGTGCCTTCTCCAGCCGGTGCGCGCGAAACAGCGGGCTCGGCCGATACAGCCGGTACGCGTCCCGGACGGGCTCCGGGATCTCGATCTCGCGATCCTGGCTGACGACCTGCTTGATCAGCTCCATCGGGAACAGCGGCGCGAGATCACCTGGCCCGATCGGCTGACCGGTGCCGGGATGGAGCACCGGCGGGGCCGGCTCCGGCCGGTCGGCCGCGATGTTGTACCAGGCCCCCGGGATTCGATCCTCGTCGAGGACGAACTTCGTTCGCTGAGCGCTCATCGAGACGGCCATCGTCGGGCCCTCCTCCACCTCCGGCCCTCCTCCAAGGGACACGCGGGGCCGCTGAGCCTACCGCGATTCCCCTGCCGCGGCCATGGGGAGTGGATGGTCCGGGGCCCGCGCGGAGGAGCGCAAGTTCGTCCCCGTCCGGCGACGCGCGCTCTTCGTGGAACCGCCACTCGAGCCCGCGCGGCGGACGCAGTTCGTCCCCGTGCGGCGACGCGAGCCTTTCGTGGAGCCTGCGCCCGAACTCGGCCCGCAGTGGGCGCTGTTCGAGCCGAACGGCGAGCCGCTGTGGGCGCTGGCGCGTGGTCCGCCCCGAACCGCGGCTGTCGGCCGCGCCGGGCTGGGCCGCTCCGACCGCGGCGAACCGCGCCGCATGTTCGCAAGATGAGCATTTTCGGGCCAAGGAGTTCTTTAAGCTCGTCGGGCTGCTGGGCCGAGGCTGCAGCAGGCCGCCTTGTGGCGGCAGATGCGCATCTGGTGAACATCCAGGGCGACAAGGCGGCCTTCACGGCGCGCCCATGCCGCTCAGCCGGAGCTTGTGCCTTTTCTAACCCCAGAAATGATCATCTAGTGGACATGGGCGGGTTCTAGCGCCCCCGGCTTCTCGCGCCTTCGGGTGCTAGACCCCTCGGGTCACCCCGCCAGTCGTCAGAACCCGACAGGCTCCTTGATCACGACGACCGTGAACCGGCCGGACCGGAACTCCTTGTGGATGATCAGGACCTTCTTGATCTCGCTGTCTGTGCCGTAGAGGCCCAGCATCCGCTGGTTCTCCAGCTGCAGCGTGTGCGTCTCGATGCGGCGCATGGCGGTCTCGAGATCCGGCACGAGCTTCTGCGAGCCGATAACGAAGATCACCTCGCCGGCGCCGAATGCGAGCGGGGCCAGCTGCGAACCGGTGTTCGAGACGTCGACGATCGTGCCGTCGAGCGTCACCGCGTGGGCGCTGTTGACGTACCAGTCCGGCCCGACGCCGAGCTTGCGCATGGCGCGCAGGCCCTCGGCGGTCGTGCGGTCCATCGACCGCGTGTGCTTGCGGACGGAGTCGTACCGACCCGACTCCTCGAGCTCATGCGTGACGCCGATCTGGTCGAGCGTCGTCGAGGCGCCCTGGCCGACCTCGGCGCCCTCCGGCAGCAGGTCGAGGACCACCTTCTTCGCCTCGTCGCCGTTCTGGACGACATGGACGCTGTAGCCCTTGGCGCGAAGGGCTTCGGCCGTCCGCTCGATCGTCTCGTCGGAGGCGCGCTCGCCGAAGTGGTCGATCGGGACCGCGGGGGCGGCGATGCCGTCGGCGGCGGGTGCGGCGGTGCCGTCTGCGGCCGGGGCGGCGATGCCGTCGGCGGCGGCTTCGGCGTCGGCCACGCGCTGCTCGTCGGGGGTGAGGGTCAAGGGGGACATTATCGGGTCGCTCCGGTTTGGTTCTATCAGTGGCAGGTAGTTGACTGCGCAACTAGTCTGCCAGCATTTGCGCCGTCGCGCAAGTGGCCGCCGCCTTGCAACCCTGGCGCGCTCGCTTGCGGCGCCTCGCTGGCGGCACCTCGCTCGCGCCCCCTCGCTTCCGCCCTACCCTTCGGCGCGGAGCTCCTCGAGGTCGAGGTCGCGCTCGATCCGCCGCAGGGTGCGATCGTTGATCGCGCGTCGATCCCGCAGGTCGATCACGGCGGCGCGCTGCGCAGCGATCACGCCGCGCTGGATCTCCTCGTGCTCGATCCGCTCCTGGCGGCGCTCGGCGGTCTCGTCCGCGTCCTCGGTCGCGAGGTGGTCCGTTCGATCCCGCAGGCTGGACTCAAGGCGGTCGAGGAGCGGGATGTGGCCCGGCCACTGGTCGCGCGCGCGGGCGATCTGGGCGAGCCCGGCCTCGTACGCCACGGCGCGGGCCCGGGTGAGCTCGTCGCCGTCGAACTCGATGCCGTCCCAGGCGGCCCAGCGAACGAGGTACGGCAGCGTGAGCCCCTGGCCCACGAGCGTCACGACGATCACGGAGAACGTGAGCAGCAGGATCAGGTCGCGCTGCGGGAAGGCGACCGGCAGGGCGAGCGCGGCGGCGAGTGACACCGCGCCACGCAGGCCGGACCAGCCGAACACGATCGTGAGCCGTCGCGCGAGCTCGGCGTTGTAGCCGGCGATCTGCGCCCGCGGCCCGTTCGGCAGGCGGCTCGCCAGCTCGACGGACACGAAGCGCGTCGCGATCACGGCGAAGGAGACGAGGGCGATGAGGCCGATCAGCTGGCCCGAGGTCCCGTCCTCGACGCCCGCCAGGATCTCGGGCAGCTGCAGCCCGATCAGCACGAACAGGAAGCCGTTCAGGAGGAAGTTGACCATCTTCCAGGTTGACAGCCACAGCACGCGCGTGTCGGCGCCGATGATCGTCCCGAGCCGGCTGCCGACGACGAGCCCTGCCGCCACGGCCGCCAGCACGCCCGACAACCCGAGCGCGTCGGCCGGCAGGTACGCGGCGAACGGGATCACGAGCGAGATCACGACCTCGACGGGCGGATCGTTGAGGCGCCGATACAGCAGCACCGACAGCCACCCGACCCCCAACCCGATGGCGATGCCGCCGACCGCGGCCACGACGAACCCGGCGAGCGCGTTCGTCAGCACGAAGGCGCCGCTGACCGTGGCGACTACCGCGGTTCGATAGGCAACCAGCGCGATCGCGTCGTTGAACAGCGACTCGCCCTCGACGAGCGCGACGATGCGGCGCGGGATCGGGATCCGTCGGAAGACGGCCGTCGCGGCGAGCGCGTCGGTTGGCCCGACGATCGCGCCGAAGGCCAGGGCGGGCGCCCAGTCGAGCCCGGCCACGTAGTGCATGACTGCCCCGACCACCGCCATCGTGAGGAGCACGAGGAGGATCGACAGCCGAGCGATCGGCCAGACGTCGGTCTTGAGGTCGCGCACCGGCGAGTCGATCGCCGCCACGAACAGGAGCGGCGGCAGGAAAACCAGGAGGACCAGCTCCGGCTGGAGCTGCAGCTTCGGCAGTCCCGGCACGAAGCCCAGCGCCAGCCCGCCGAGCACGAACAGGCTCGGCCACGGCACCTGGAGGCGACGCGCCAGCTCGAACAACAGGGCGATCGCGACCGTGATCGCGAGGACCGCCGGCAGCGTCTCCATTCGTGGAGTATGGCCGCTGACACCCGACTGAAACCCCACCGGACCGGCCCGGACCACCTCTGCAGCCGGAACCTCGTACCATCCGCGGGTGCCCGTCGAACCCCCGCTCGACGGCGAGGCCTGCTTGTGCGCTTCCCTCAGCTCCCCCTGAAGGCAGTCGCGTCGCTCGTCGTCGCCGGCGTTCTCACCGTTTCCGCGGCCGCAGTCTCGGGACTCGAACCGCGGCCAGCCACGCAGATTCCCGACTCGGCGTACGCGCCGGTCGTGGTGGACCGCGCCGTGACGGCGCCGCTCGGCCTGGCCGCCGCCACACCTGACCTTCGGCCACTGGCCGACCCGCAGCCACCGACCAAATTGGCGGAACGGCCGCAGCCGACGCTGCCTGGTTCGAAGGTGATCTCGGTCCGGGTCTGGCCGGGGGCGGCCCACTCGATCTCGGGTCTCGCCTCGTTTTACTGCCGTGCCGGCAGCTCACCCTGCAGTGCCAGCCACCCCGATCGCAGCGGCTTCGATGCCTATGCCGCGGCGGGCCCCGGCCTCCGCGCGGCGATCGGGCCCGACTGGCGCGGCCGCATCGTGTCCGTCAACGGCATCCGGGTGAAGCTGATCGACTGGTGCAAGTGCACCGGCGGCTCGACCGGCGTCGAGAAGCTGATCGACCTGTACTACGACGTCTTCGCCCGCACCGGCTCGGCGGTGACCATCCGTTGGTGATCGCTGGGCGTTGACACGCCCGGCTAGGTTCGCAACCCGCGCGGGATCGCCGGCAGGCGGTCGAAGCGTTGCGGCGGCGGAACGGCAGTGAGGCCGCGATGCGCTCGTCCGCGTCGGAATACGGCCAGGACCTTCCCGCCACGCCGCGCCGCCGAGGGGGCGAGCACTGCCCTGGCGCCGTCGCGGAAGTACGCCAGCCCGACCTCCTGCGTCTCCGTCCCACTGCCGCCGGGTCGGGTCCATCCGGAGCAGGCCGTGTGCGACAAGCACGCCGCCGGCGGTCAGGTCCGCCACGTCCTCGAGGTCGACGTCGATCCGCCAGATCGACCGCGGGAGTCGCCGCGAGGGTGGGACGCCCGCCTCGGACGTGTGGCGGTACCACTCCGCCCAGACGGTCGCCTCCGAGTCGCCGAGGTAGATCGCGCGCACGACGTCGCCGCGCTGCCAACGGCCGTCGGCGGGCTCATCGGTCCACAGGAACGGCTCGGAATTGGGTCGAGTGATCCGGAACCAGGTGCCCTGGACACGGATGCGCGGCGCCGGCATGTCGGGCGGCGCCGGCATGTCCCGGGCGTCCGCCATCAGGCGAAGCTGTCGTTCTCGAGCTCGGCGACGACCTTCGACACGTCTCGGTAGCGGCCCTTCGACAGGAGCTCGAGGGGCCGCCTGTCACCCAGCGCCGGTACAGGTTTCAGCAGCCACAGCGGCACGTACCGCGGCTGCATCACGCGCTCCAGCCGATCGACCAGGCTGACCAGCTCGACGAGCCGGTCGCGCTTCGCGCCGGTCGGTCGACGGGTTGCTCTCGCCCAGGCGTTGACCGTCGCCGGCTGCGCCCCGACCGCGACCGCGATGTCGCTCGTGCCCACCCCGAGCCGCTGCACCCGCCGCACCTCGTCGGCAAAGACCGAAACCGCCATCAGCTTCATCTCCATCCGCCGCTGGGCTTTTTCCCGATCAGCGTCGCGATTCTGTCACGGAATCGTCTCGGGCGCCGCCGCCGTCTCGAGCGCCGCGGGCCGGGCGGCCGCACCGGCTGCAGCTGCCTGAGCCTTCGCCGCGGCTCGGGACGCGGCGCCGAGCTGCGCGAGCCGTCGTGCGAACAGGACGCAGGACACGACGCCGCCGAGGAAGAACGCTTGCTGGCTCGGGAGCCAGAGGACCAGCCAGAGCACGGCGAATCGAAGGAAGTGACCGGCGCCCTGCCGATAGATGAACCAGCGGCGATAGCGGACCCCACCCTCGGCCGCGATCGGATCGGCGAGATCGCGAAACGTCTGCAGGTTCGTGGCGTGCGCGTAGAGAACGGGCACCTGGAGCAGCAGGATCAGCCCCACCGCGAAGCCGAAGACTGCCGGCGCGAGCCCTGCGTCGAGCCCTACGTTGAGCCCGAGGGCGAACCAGCCGCCGTCGGGCGCCAGGAGCACGCGCATGGAGCCCAGCGTGACTGCCAGCAGCAGCGCGACCGCGGGAACGCGCCACGAGAACCAGCGGCCCGAATCGATCTGGCGCTCCCAGGTCGGGTTCATCTCGTAGCTGCCCTCGACACTCCAGCGCTCCCGAACGTTCTGGCTGGCGCGGGCGCCGAGGTGCGTCAGGAAATAGTCGGCGAGGAAGATCGCAACGACGCCGGCGATCGCGGCCGGGGCCCAATCGAACAGAACCCGGTCGATCACGCCCGCCCCCCGCCGCGCGCTCGGCTACCGGCCGTCGACCATCGGCAGGACCTCGTTGATCCAGCGGTCGAACGTCTCGTCGTCGTAGGGCGCGGCCATCTCGGCGAGGAACGTGTGGAAGCCGAGGGCCTTGCGCTCCGCCATGCGCTCGGCGATCAGCTCGGGCGTCCCGACCCAGAAGGTGTCGTCGTCGAGCACGTCGGCCATCGGCGTGTTGTTCGCCGCCATCTGCGCGCGCCACAGCGCCCCGGCGTCCTCGGCGCGGGAGCGGATGATCGGCTTGCAGCCTGCGGTCATCTCGATCTCGGCGACGTCCCGTCCGACGGCGTCGCAGTGGCCCCGCAGGACATCGATCTTGTGGGCGAGCATCTCGACCGAGCCCATCGCGTTCCACTGGTCGGCGTACTTCGCGACAGTGCGCAGGGTCTTCTTCTCGCCCGAGCCGCCGTTCATGATCGGCAGGCGCTTCTGGACCGGGGGCGGGAGGAGGACGAGGTCGTCGAACCGGTAGCGGCCGCCCGGCGCAGACGTCACGCGCTCGCCCGCGAAGAGTGCTCGCAGCGCGGAGACCGACTCGTCCAGCCAGTCGAGGCGCTGGCCGAAGCCCGAGCCGAACTCGATCCCGGTGGCGACGTGCTCGTCCTCCATCCACGCCCCGCCGAGGCCGGCGATCGCGCGGCCGCCGCTGGCGTGGTCGATCGTGGTCAGCATCTTCGCGACGAGCCCCGGGTTCCGGAACGTGTTCGCGCCCACGAGAAGGCCCAGCCGGGCTCGGTGTCCGGCTTCGGGGCCTCGCTCCTCGCCCC
>CAYXVP010000122.1:0-6703 GCA_964468305.1 uncultured Anaerolinea sp.
AGAGGCGTACTCGATCGCGGCGAGCCTGCGCGGCTCCGAACGCGGGTGCCGGTTCATCGCGGAGCGGATCGAGCCCTACCAGCGCGAGTTCGGCTGGCACGCCGTCTGGAGCCACGAGTTCATCTATCCGACCCGTCGCGAGCAGATGGAGCCGATCCTGGAGCTCGTTCGCGGCTACCTCGCGAGCGACTATGACTACCCGTCGGCGATCGAGGCGACGCGGCGGGACATCGAAGCCGCGTCACGGGAGATCCTGGAGGGCCTGTCCGGAGAGGCGCTCGAGGAGCTGCGCGCGGCGAACGCGGTGAACCTGCGCATGGCGCCGCTCACGCCCGACCACCACTTCTACATCGACCAGGGTGCCAACGCGCACGTCCGGCTCGTGCTGATGGCGATCGGGCGGAAGCTCGTCCAGGCGGGTCGTCTGGACCAGCCCGACGACGTGATGTTCCTGCGCTACAACGAGCTGCGGGAGCTGATCGGCGACGCAAGCGCCGTCGATGGACGTGGCCTGGTCGCGGCGCGGCGCTCCGAGCGTGGCGCGTCGAAGCGCATGAAGCCACGGGACTGGATCGGGACGGTCACGCCGACGCAGCTCGCGTTTCCATACCTCGTCAACTGGGGCTACCCGGAGCGCTTCCAGCGGACCGCGTCCGAGGACGACGGCCGGATCACGGGCATCGCCGGCTCGCCCGGCTCGGTCGACGGCATCGCCCGGCTCGTGCAGACCGTCGACGAGTTCGACCAGGTGGAGAACGGAGAGATCCTCGTTTGCCAGATGACCAACCCCGCCTGGGTCGTCCTGTTCACCCGGATCTCCGGGCTCGTGACGGACACCGGCGGGACCACCTCCCACCCGGCCGTGCTGTCGCGCGAGTTCGGGATCCCGGCCGTGATCGGCACGTCGGACGCGACTCGCCGGGTGCGGACCGGCGACAGGATCCGGGTGGACGGCTCGGCCGGCGTCGTCGTCATCCTCGAGCGCGCCGGCGCCGGAGCGCGCGCCGAGGCGACGGCGGCCGACGCGACGCCCGTGGGACCCGGCGCGGGATGACCGGCGCCGTGTCGCGGAGCGTCCTCGCCGACCAGGTGCGCGAGCATCTTCTCGCCGGCATCGTCAGCGGCCGCTATGCGCCGCACTCGCGCATCGTCGAGACCCAGGTCGCGCGGGAGCTCGGCACGAGCCAGGCCCCGGTGCGGGAGGCGCTGCGAGGGCTGCAAGCGATCGGCGTGGTCGAGATCTCGCCGTTCCGCGGGGCACGGGTTCGGCGACCCAGCCGCCGCGAGATCCTCGAGGCGTACGCGGTCCGGGTTGCGCTCGAGACGCTCGCCGCCCGGCTCGCCATCCCGCGGCTGACCGACGCCCAGATCGCCGAGCTCGACGGCTACGGCAGGGCGATGGAGGCCGCAGTGGGCGCGGGCGACGGCCACGCGGTCGCCGAGGCCGATGCTCGCCTCCACAGCCGGATCATGGAGCTGTGCGGCAACCGTACGCTCGAGCGGACGTGGCTGTCGCTGCAACCCCACTCGAGGACGCTCCTGAGCTTCATCGTGCCGGGCGCCGACCCGGCCTGGTCCGCGCACCTCCACACGCCGATCCTCGAGGCGATCCGCCGGCGCGACGTCGAGCGGGCCGTGGCGGCGATCGAGGCCCACTTCGCGGAGGCCGCGGACAACATGGCCAGCCGCTGGCCGGCCGACGAGAGCGGGCCCAGCGAGGCGCCGACGGACACGCCGTCCTCGCGGACGCTCGTTGGCGTGCGGTGACCGAGCGCCTGCAGCTCTCGGAGGAGATGTTCGCTGGCACCGCCCGGATCCGGATCGACGTCTTCGGCGACCAGCCTCGCGACCATGTGCTCGACGACATGAGCTTCCTCAACTACCGGCTCGCGGACGTGCGGACCGCCGACCGGGTCTCGCTCGAGGAGCCGGACCTGGTGTGGCGCCAGGACGGCGAGAAAGCAGTCCGCTACGACGGCCGACGGTTGGTGTTCACCGGCGACTGGCCGGCCGGACCGATCCAGAAGGCCATCGTGTCACTGCTCGCCCTGGGCCTGGAGGCAGGTGGCCTGCACCCGTTCCACGCCTCGGCGGTTCGCTACCGTGACCGGACGATCCTGTTCCTGGGCGGGGAATCGAACCACGGCAAGACGATGGGCCAGCTGGAGGCCTGCCGCCGCGGCGCTCGACTCGTGTCGACGGAGACGACTGTCATCGACGGGACCGGACGGGCGGTGATGGGCTCGAAGCAACCCTTCGTCAAGCGTCGCACCGAGGGCACTGAGCGCGCCGACAAGGCGGCTCCCGAGGCGGGCGTCGCGATGTTCTTCGGCGACATGCCCACGTGGGAGCTCGAGCCCCTGCCGAGCGAGGTCGACGTGGTCGTCCTGCCGGCCATCGATGGGAACTTTGCCGCTTCGCTCGTCGAGATGATCCCGTTCGAACGCGAGTTCCAGACGCTGCACTCGCTCCAGAACTACTTCCTGCTCAACGAGCTCCTCGCGCCCGGGATCGCGATGCCGCTCCTCGACACCGACGAGCTGCGGCGGGCTCGGGCCGCCTTCGTCCATGCCTTCTGCGTTCGGCCATACTTCTTCGTCCGCGCGGCGACACCCCAGGTGTTGCTGGACGAGGTCGAGCGGGTCATCTGAGGCGACGTGCGGCCTTTCGGCTTCGAGCGGCCCGCGTCGATCGGCGAGGCGTTCGCGATCCTGGCGGAGGAGCCGGGTGCGCGCCTCCTCGCCGGCGGCACGGACCTGATCATCAGGCTCCGTGACGGAACGGTCCGGGCGCGGACCGTCGTCGACCTGAAGGCGATTGCGGAGCTCGACGCCGGGATCGACGAGCTCGGCGACGGCCTCGTCTTCGGGGCCAGGGCGGCAATGACCGAGATCGCCGCGCACCCGACCATTCGAGCCCGCTACACCGCGCTCGCGGAGGGCGCGCTCGTGGTCGGCAGCGTCCAGATCCGAAACCGGGCGACGCTTGCCGGGAACATCTGCAACGCCTCCCCGGCGGCCGACACCTCCCCTGCGCTGCTCGTCTTCGGGGCGGTCGTCGTCGCGCACGGCGCCGCCGGCGAACGCCGCATCCCGATCGACGACTTCTTCGTCCGCTCCGGGGTCACGACCCTCGGGCCGGGCGAGATCGTGACCCGGATCGAGCTACCTGCCCTCCCAGGTCCTGTCGGATCCACGCATATGCGCCGGACGCGGCGCCGCGGCCACGACCTCGCCTCGATCACGCTGGCCTGCGCGGTCCTCGCGTCCGGCGAGACCCGGCTGGCCTTCGGCAGCGTGGGCCCGCGGCCCCTCCTGCGCACCGACACGAGCGGTGTCCTCGCCGACCCGGGAGCCTCGGACGAGGCGCAACTGGGGGTCCTGAACGCGATGTTCGCCGATGCGACACCGTCGCCTGGCTCGATGCGGGCTTCTCCGGAGTACCGACGCGCGATGCTTCCCGTTCTGGGCCTGCGCGCCGCCGCGACGGCACGGACGAGGCTCGCAGCTTGGGGCGGGGCATGACCCTCGCGGTCGACGCGGACGGCTCGGCGACGACCATGACGGTGTTCGTCAACGGGCGCGACCGCACGGCCAGTGTCGAACCGCACCGGACGTTGCTGGAGGTGCTGCGGGCCGATCTCGGGCTCACCGGCGCGAAGGAGTGCTGCCTCGTCGGCGAGTGCGGCGCGTGCACGGTGCTGCTCGACGGCCGGAGCGTCGACTCGTGCCTGGTGCTGGCCCTCGAGGCGGATGGTGCGGAGGTGCTGACGGTCGAGGGCCTCGCGCCCGGTGGCGATCTCGACCCGCTCCAGCAGGCCTTCCTCGATCACGCCGCGGCCCAGTGCGGCTTCTGCATACCGGGGCAGCTCATCTCAGCGCGCGCGTTGCTCCGCGACAACCCACGCCCAACCCGGGCCGAGGTCGAGGACGGGCTCGCCGGCAATCTGTGCCGGTGCGCCGGCTACGAGCAGATCGTGGAGGCGGTCCTCGACGCCGCCGGTCGCGAGTGGGAACCCGCGACCGACCGCGGTAGCGGGGTGGTGGGGGACGAACGGCGTTCGGATCCGGCGGCCGTTCCCGATGCCCGCGTGGCGCCGCAGTGAGCATCGGCGAATCCCCGAATCGCGTCGGCGGCACGGCGCGCGTGACGGGCAGCCAGGCCTACGTCGCCGATCTCGCCCTCGAGGGCGTGCTGCACGTCAAGCTGGTGACGGTCGACCCTCCGCGGGCCCGGATTCTGTCGATCGATCCCACGCCCGGGCTCGCAGTCGCCGGGGTCCGCATGGTGATGACGCCCGCCGACCTGCCCGACCCCATGCCGCGCTTCGGGCCCCAGTTCCGCGACCGGCCCGTACTCGCCGTCGGCGAGACCAGGTTCCACGGCGATCCCGTGGCCGCGGTCGCCGCGGAGACCCTCGACGCCGCGGAGGAAGGCGCCCGTCGCGTGCAGGTTGCGTTCGAGGCGCTGCCGGCCGTGTTCTCGCTCGATGCCGCGCTCGCCGGTGGCGCGCCGCTCGTCCAGGATCCCGGCCTGCGCCCGGACGATCCCCTCGCCGGGACGAACGTGCTGCGCGAGCACCGCTACGGCTGGGGCGATCTGGCGGCCGCCGAAGCGACCGGGGACGTGGTGGTCGAGGGGACCTACGAGTTCCCGATGGTCACGCAGTTCGCCATCGAGCCGCACGCGTTCATGGCGGCTCCCGACGGGGAGGGGATCATCGTCTGGAGCTCGATCCAGCACCCCAACTGGCTGCAGCGCGTCATCGCCAGCCTGGTCGACCTGCCGCTCTCGAAGGTGCGGGTCATCGCCCCAGACCCGGGCGGCGCCTTCGGCGGCAAGCAGCACGCCAAGTACGAGCCGCTGCTCGCCTTCATGGCGCGTCGCGCCGGTCGCCCGGTTCGCCTCGTCCTCACCCTCGAGGAGACGTTCCAGGCCGTCCGCCGGGGCGCCGCCCGCGTCCACGTGCGCACGGGCTTCGGTCGCGATGGCCGCCTGGCGTTCCGGGACATCGACGCGGCCTACCTGATCGGCGCCTACGCCGACATCGCCGATCGCACCGTCGCCAAGGGCAGCTACACCTCGGCGGGCCCGTACTCCACCCCGGCGGTCCGGATCCGCGCCCGAAGCGTGCTGTCGCATACCGTCCCGTCGACGGCGTTTCGCGGCTTCGGGAACCCACAGCTGATCTGGGCCGTGGAGTCGAACATGGACGAGGCTGCGCGCGTCCTGGCCATGGACCCGATGAAGCTTCGGCTGCTGAACCTCGCCCGGCGCGGCGAACGGTTCATCCCGGGCGACACCCCGGCGGACGGAAGCTGGTCCGAGGCCGTCGAGCGGGCGGCGCGGCGGATCGGGTGGGGCATGCCGCCCGAGCCCGGCCATGGACGAGGCATTGCCGTCGGGCTCAAGTCCGGGCCGACGACCGGCCTCTCCTACTCCACCGTCCGCCTCCTCGCCGACGGCAGCGTCGTGGTCTACGCCGGCACCTCGGACATGGGCCAGGGCGCACGGACGATCTTCGCCCAGATCGCGGCGCATGAGCTGGGCGCACCGATCGAGTGGGTCACCGTCGTCATGGGCGACACGATCGTGGTGCCGTACGACCAGCAGACGTCGGCCAGCCGATCGTCGGTCCTGATGGGCAACGCCGTCCTCGCCGCGTGCCGCGACATCCAGGCGAAGCTGCGGTCCATGGCGGCACGGCTGGAGGGCGTGGCGGAGGCCGATATCACGGTGGACGCCGGCGGTGTCCGGCTCCCGGGCCGCGAGCTCCCCATTCGCGACGTCCTGGTGCGCGGGCTCGGCAGGCTGGGGGGCGAGATCATCGGCGTGGGCGAGGCGCGCAAGGAGGCGGACGCGGAGCACCCGCTCGGCGGGACGGCCGCGTTCTACGAGTTCAACTGCACCGCCGTCGAGGTTGGCGTGGACGAGGCGACAGGCGACGTGACGGTCTACCGCCACGTGACCGTTTCGGATGTGGGCCGGGCCTTGAACGCGGAGCAGGTGCGCGGCCAGGACGAGGGGGCGGCGATCATGGGCCTCGGGCACACCCTCATGGAGCAATATGTGTTCGACGCGGATGGGCGGATCCGGAATCTCGGCGCCATCGACTACAAGATCCCGACGACCCTCGACCTGCCGCGACGCATCGAGAGCGAGGTCGTCGAGAACGGCGATGGACCGGGTCCGTATGGGGCCAAGGGCATGAGCGAGGGCGCGTTGCTGTGCGTCGCGCCCGCCGTCGCCGCGGCGGTGCGAGACGCGACCGGCGTCGTCATCCGCGACCTGCCACTCAGCCCGGAACGCGTCTGGCGGGCGCTGCGGGAACGCGACGCCCAGGCGGAGGCCCTCGCCACCACGCGATGAGGCGCGTCTTCCCGCTCGAGCACCCGCACACCGGCACGCCGGCGGAGATCGCCGCCCTTGTCGGCGGCAAGGCGGCGAACCTGGGGGTAATGGCGCGCGACCTCGGCCTGCCGGTCCCGCCGGGGTTCGTGATCACGACCGACGCCTGCCGCCAGGTCCTCGCCGGGGACTGGCCGCCTGGCCTCGACGATGAGATCCGGGGCGCGATGGCCCGCATCGAGCGAGTGGCCGGGCGCCGGTTCGGGGACCCGGTGAACCCGTTGCTGGTCAGCGTGCGATCGGGCGCCCCGGTGTCGATGCCGGTGGCATGGTCTTCGGTCAACGCGGCGTTGCG
>CAYXVP010000123.1:0-6543 GCA_964468305.1 uncultured Anaerolinea sp.
TCGCCTCGTCGATCGAGTTGTCGACGACCTCGTAGACGAGGTGGTGGAGGCCGCGGACATCGGTCGAGCCGATGTACATGCCGGGGCGGCGACGAACGGCCTCGAGCCCCTCCAACACCTGGATGCTCGCGGCCGTGTACTCCGAACCGGCTTTGCCGCGGCGTCGGCCGGCGCCGTTCCCGCGGTCCATCCCGTTCGTGGTGCCGCTGACGGCCACGCTTGTGCGCACCCCGCCTCGTGCGCGTGGCTCGGTCACGACTCGCCGCCGACGAGACGCTGGTAGAGGCGGGCGAGCTCGTCATCGCCGAAGTATTCGATCACGATCCGGCCGCCGCGCCGTGTGCGTGTCAGGCGCACCTTGGTGCCGAGCGAACGCCGCAGATCCTCCTCGACGCGCTCACCGTCCGGATCGGCCGCCGCTCTCGTGGCGCCTCGTTCGGGCCGTGGCTCGCGGACGCGGCGCACGAGCTCCTCCGTCTGGCGAACCGAGAGATCGTCGGCGATGACCGTGGCGACTGCAGGCGATTGCGCCTCGTGGGGGAGTCCGCCGAGGGCGCGCGCGTGGCCCTCGGTGATCAACGATCCGGCGACCGCGTCCTGGACAGCCGCGTGGAGGTCCAGCAGCCGCAGGGTGTTGGCGACGGTCGAGCGGGCACGGCCCACGCGGCTCGCGAGGTCTTCCTGCGTGAACGAAAACTCGTCCATGAGCTGCCGGTAGGCCCGCGGGGCCTCGTTCGGATCGGGGTCTTCGGGTTGAAGGTTCTCGACGAGGGCGAGCTCGAGCTGCTGGCGATCGGCGGGCTGCCGCACGATTGCAGGGATCCGCTCGAGCCCGGCCATCCGGGCCGCTCGGACGCGTCGTTCGCCGGCGACGAGGGTGTAGCCATCGATGGTTTCGGTCACGAGGATTGGCTGGATCACGCCGTGTTGGCGGATGCTCTCGGCGAGCCCGGACAGGGCCTCGTCGTTCATCCGCAGGCGCGGCTGGCGCGGGTTCTCGCGGATGCGGGTGAGCGGAATGTCGATCGAGCCTGTGGCCGTTGGAGCACGCTGCGGAATCAGGGCCGCCAGGCCGCGCCCGAGACCCTGAGGCCGATCGCTGCGGACGGTCATGCCAGGACCGCCTCGGCGGGCGCTGTCGAGGGCGTCGAGCTCTCGAGTCTCGGCTGGCGCTCGTCCCTGGCTCGAACCTCGTCTGCGAGGTCGCGATACGCCTCGGCGCCTCGCGACGCGGGAGCGTAGAGGTGGATCGGCAGTCCGTGGCTCGGAGCCTCGGACAGACGCACCGAACGCGGGATGACCGTGTCGTACACGCGATCACCCATGTGGCGGCGTACCTCCTCAGCAACGTCGCTGCTGAGACGCGTGCGCCCGTCGTGCATGGTCAGCACCGCACCCTTGACCTCGAGCCGGGGGTTCAGGTGGTCCGTGACGAGCCGGATCGTGGCCAGCAGCTGGCCGAGGCCCTCCAGCGCGAAGTACTCGCACTGGATGGGGATCAGCGTGGAATCGGCAGCGGTGAGGGCGTTGATGGTAAGCAATCCAAGCGAGGGTGGGCAGTCGATCAGCACGTAGTCGTAGTCGGCACGAATGGGGTCGATGAGGCCCGAGAGCCGGCGTTCCCGCTGCTCCAACGGTGTCAGCTCCACCTCGGCCCCTGCGAGGGAGATCGACGAGGGAACGAGCGTGAGCCCGTCGACCTGCGTCGGGATGTTCAGCTCCCGCAGTTGGACGTCATCGATGACGGCGTCGTAGACCGATCGATCCCGGCTGCGATCAACGCCGAGCGCGCTCGTCGCGTTGCCCTGGGGATCCAGGTCGACGACGAGAACGCGGTCGCCGGCGAGAGCCAGGTAACTGGCCAAGTTGACAACCGTCGTGGTCTTCCCGACGCCGCCCTTCTGGTTGGCACAGGCGATCGTCTCGCCCACTCAGGTGGTCGTCCGGCGTATCTTCACAGGACTCGATTCTAGCATCGGAGCGCATTTCCCTCCTTCGCCGACGCCCCGAGAGCCGGCCGCGCGAGTGTGCCAATCGACGCTTCGCCGCCGATCATCCGGCGCTCACCAGACGCTTGCCCGCGATCGGCGTTTCACGTGAAACAACCGCACGCCGAGGCGGCCGAGCGGCTTCCGGCGGAGCCCCGACGCCCCCTTCTCAGGCGGACGAAAGGCCCATCCTTCCGGGACTCTTTCGTCACCCGTCACATTGCCCGGGGAGGCGGTCGCGTGGGATACTTCCCAGACGCCGGGCAATGTCCGACCCCTCGTCGCGCCCAGGCGTCGGGTTCGGCGCGGCCCCCTAAGCTGGCCCGGGACCACCGCCGATCCATGAGCCTCCTCCTCGCCGCGATCGGGGCGGTCATCACGGCCCTCGCCGAGGTGACGTTCGGCCTCTATGACGCTGTCGGGAGCGCCACACCACATCTCGTCCTCGTGGGCGGGGTCATCTGGACCATTGCAGCTGGTATCGACCGCGGGATCACATGGGCATTCGTCGGAGGCCTCGTCCTTGATTCGCTGCTTGGTCAACCCATCGGCGTCTCCTCGTTCTCGCTGCTGGTCGCCGTGGGTGGCGCAGCCCTCATTGCCCAGCCGTTCCCGCGACTGCGACTCGTCGCACCGATCGTGGCGGTACCCCTCATGAGCGTCGTGTACTCGGGCCTGCTCATCGGCGTCACCGCCTCACTCCAACAGACACCCATTCCGCGCGATCCGCTGCCGCTCATCGTGCCGAGCGCGCTCTACGACGCGGTCCTGGGACTCTTCATCGGGCCGCTGGTCGTCACCTGGCGCGATCGGCGCGCCGCGGCCGAACGCGCCGACTGGTAAGCGACACGACGGTGAGCTACGTCGTCGACCGGCCGCGGAGTGGCCCGTCCCGGCTAAGGTTCCTCGCGTTCGCTCTCGCGGTCGTCCTGTGTGCGGGCGCGCTCTCCGCGCGCCTGTTTGCGATCCAGGTCGCGGGGAACGGGCAGTACACCGCGCTCGCAGCGACGACTCGCACCGTGCTCGAGCCGCTCCCGTCGACGCGAGGCATGGTCTTCGATCGAAACGGGAAGCCACTCGTCCAGAACGTGGCGTCCTACAGCATCCGCATCCGACCCGTCGATCTTCCCGAGTCGAAGCGCGACGATGTGGTCAACACTCTCGCCGCGTTGATCGGCAAGGACCCGGCCGAGATCAATGCGGCCATCGATTCGAACCCAGGCTCCCGCTACGACAGCGTCCGCGTCGCACAGAACGTCGACCCGACAGTCGCGAACTTCGTCTCCGAGGCGAAGAACGACCTGCCGGGCGTCGACGTCGTCGTCGAGACCCAGCGCCGGTACACGATGGGCTCGCTGCTCGGCCAGATCCTCGGCTACCTCGGTCCAGTCAATGGCAGCGAGATCGTCGATCTGCGTGACCAGGGCTACCTCCCGGACGACCTGATCGGGCGCGCCGGTGTCGAGGCGACCTACGAGCAGCAGCTGCGCGGCACGTACGGCCTCCAGGCGGTCGAGCGCGACGCCTCGGGTCGCGAGATCCAGGTCCTGCGGACCGAGGTCCCGCCTGTCGCCGGGAGCTCGCTCGAGCTGACGATCGACACAACCATCCAACAGGAGGCGCAGAAGGCGCTCGCCTGGGGCATGCGGGCCGCCAATCTGAAGCGCGGCGTGATCATCGTCATGAACCCGCAGAACGGCGAGATCCTGGCGATGGTGAGCGCCCCCGGCTATGACGACAACCAGTTCTCCGGTGGGATCAGCGCCGCCGACTACAAGCGGCTGACGAACGACCCCAACAAGCCCCTGATCAACCACGCGATCAGCGATCAGTACCCGCCGGGCTCCACGTACAAGCTCGTCGCCGGCACCGGGACGCTCTCGGACGGCAAGCTCACCACCCAGACGCGGCTTCGGACTGCCGCCTACCTGACGCTCGGCGGCGTGCGGTTCTACGACGCCAACCGCGCCGGCTACGGGATGTGCAACATCATCTGCGGGTTCGAGCACTCCAGCGACACGTTCTTCTACCAGGCCGCGGCGTTGCTCGGGATCGACCGGCTCGCGTACTGGGCGCATCACTTCGGGTTCGGCAAGCCGACCGGGATCGACCTCCCCGCCGAGGTCGGCGGCACCATTCCGAGCAACGCCTGGAAGCAGGAGGTCTTCGGCCTGCCGATCTATCCCGGCGAGGTCTACCACGCCGGGATCGGGCAGGGCTACGACGCGGTCACGCCCCTGCAGCTGCTCAACGCGTACGCGGCCTTGGCAAACGGCGGCACCGTCTACCGGCCGCATGTCGTCCGCGAGATCATCGGTCCCGACGGCACCGTGACGCCGGTCGAGCCCGAGATCATGGGCAAGGTCGGGGCGACCGCAGCCGCGCTCCGGACGATGCGCAAGGGCGCCCGCATGGTCGTCGTGAGCCATCACACGTGGAACCTGATCGACGTGCCACTGGTAATCGCCGGCAAGACCGGCACCGCGGAGTTCGGCACGCCCAACGCGAACGGTGACTACCCCTACCACAACTGGTTCGTGAGCTTCCTGCCCAAGGATCCCCGGCCCAAGAAGTCCGACCCGAACGGCCTCGAGGCTGTCCAGCGCACCGACTCGCAGCTCGCCGTGCTCGTGTTCTCGTACAACGCCGGCACGCTCGGCAACACCGCAACCGAGACGGTCAAGTACTTCTACCAGCTGCACTTCCACATCAGGAAGGACTACCGGAACTTCTGGCTGATGAAGAAGTCCGGCTACCGTGCCTCCATCTAGGTCGCGCCGATGAGCGTGCGGCCCTTCGACCTGCGGGCCGGCGGCGGTCCCGTCCGCCGCCGGAGTGACTTCGTCGACCGGACCGTCGGCGCGGTCTGGCGAGCCTTCGACTTCCAGATCGTCGTCTACGCCGCGCTGCTCGCCTGCTTCGGCCTCGCGATGGCGTACAGCAATACCGCCGCCGCGGGGATCGGCCTCGTCGACGGCGGCTCAACGTTCCTGCGCGGCCTGATGTGGCTCGCGATCGCCATCGCCGTGTTCCTTATCGCGGCGGCGTTCGACTACCACTGGCTCAAGACGTTCGCGTGGCCGTTGTACTTCCTGCAGCTCGGCTTGCTCGCGCTGACTCTTGAGTTGGGCAGCGGCGTCGGCGGGACGTCGCGCTGGGTGTCGATCTTCGGCCTGCAGTTCCAGTTCAGCGAGATCGCCAAGGTCCTGATGATCATCGTCCTGGCGAACTTCCTGGGCAGCCGAATGGGCCGGCCGGGCTCGCTCTGGTCGATCATCGGCGCAGGCATCCTCGCCGGGCCGCCGTTCATCCTGGTGATGCTCCAGCCGGACCTCGGCACGGCGCTCGTCTTCGCCGCGATCCTCGCCACATGCGTCTTCATGTCGGGCGCAAGCCTGCGCTGGCTCGGGGTCCTGGCCGGCGCAGCCGCAGCGGCCTTCCCGTTCATCTGGACCTACGTGCTGCAGGACTACCAGAAGGCTCGATTGACGGCGTTCCTCAACCCGGGCGCGGACGTCCAGGGCGCGGGATTCCAGCTGTTCCAGTCGCAGATCGCGGTAGGTCTTGGTGGCTGGTTCGGCGTCGGGCTCACGAATGGCCAGCAGAACGCGCGGGGTCTGCTGCCGGTCCAGGACACCGACTTCGTCTTCGCCATCCTCGCCGAGGAACTTGGCTTCGTGGGCGCGATGGTCGTGATCCTGCTGTTCGTCGGGCTCCTGTGGCGGGTCCTCGTCACCGGCTGGCGCTCGAAGGACCCGTTCGGAACGGTCTTCGCCAGCGGCGTCGCCGCGTGGGTGCTGTTCCAGCTCGTGGTGAACGTCGGGATGGTCATCGGGATGATGCCGATCACGGGCATTCCACTCCCGTTCATCAGCCACGGTGGCGCGTCGCTGATCAGCATCGCGATCGCCCTGGGCGTGCTCCAGAGCATCAACATCCGGCAGGGCCGCGCGGAATGGTGATCACGGCCGAGTCGTGACCGCGCCGGCAGGCCCAAAACCGCCGCCTGCCTGGATGGTCCGGCTCAACACGGCGGTGCTGCGCGGCGGTCTGGCGATCGGCTCACAGCACCTGCTCACCGTCCGCGGCCGTCGCACGGGACGGCCGCGAAGCACGCCGCTGTCCATCGTCACGGTCGAGAGAGCGCGCTACATCGTCGCCGCGTTCGGCGACGCGGCCTGGGTCGCCAACGTCAGAGCCGCCGGGTCCGGGACCCTCACCCGAGGCGGTCGCTCAGAGGAAGTCACCATCACCGAGATACCCGCAGCCCAGCGCGACCCCATCCTCCGAGCATTCCTGCAGCAGGTCCGTGGTGGGGTCCGCTTCTTCGGTTCGCAGACGCCCGAAGAGATCGTGGCCGGTGCGGATCGATACCCCGTCTTCAGGATCTCGCCCTGACCTCTGAATCACTACCACCTCTGGGGCTCGATTGACGCTCCAATCGTGCTCGCCGTACAATCCCGATCCTCGCTTCGGGTGACCGAGGCGTCTTTTCCTCTCCAAACCGCTGCGGCATGCCTCCGCGCGATCCGTAGTCACGCCCCAGGGGTTCCAT
>CAYXVP010000124.1:0-475 GCA_964468305.1 uncultured Anaerolinea sp.
GCCCTCGAGTCCACGCTGATCAGCCACGGCTTCGCCTACCCCGACAACCTCGCCGTCGCGCGGGCGTCGGAGGCGGCGGTCCGGGAGTCCGGGGCCATGCCCGCGACCGTGGCGATCCACGCCGGGCGGCTGCTGGTGGGCCTGGATGACGCGGCCCTGGAGGCCCTCGCGACGGCCGACCACGGATCCGTCCTCAAGGCCTCCCGGCCGAGCCTCGCGGTCGCGCTGGCCAGCGGCGGCTGGGCGGCAACGACCGTCTCGGCGACGATGATCGCAGCCCACGCCGCCGGGATCGTCGCGTTCGCGACCGGCGGCATCGGTTGCGTCCATCGCGTCGCGGGCGGCGTGCCCGGCGGTGTGTCCCTCGACATCTCCCCGGGCCTCGACCGACTCGCCCGAAACCCGCCTGCCGGCGTTTTCCCCGGCCCGAAAGCCCACCCGGCAGTCCCCAACCCGCCGGAGGTCCCGGGAAACC
>CAYXVP010000124.1:485-6516 GCA_964468305.1 uncultured Anaerolinea sp.
GGCGGGGTGCCATCCGTCGCCGTCGGCCAGGCGGAGCTGCCGGGCTTCTATTCGCGCGGTGCCGGCATCCCGGCACCGCACAGCGTCCCCGATGAGGCCGCGGCGGCGGGGCTGGTCGAGGCCCACGTTGCGCTCGGGCTCGGGAGCGGCATCCTCGTCTGCGTGCCGGTTCCCGCCGATGTGGCCCTGCCCGAGGGGGTCGCCCGCGATGCGATCGAGCGGGCGACCCGCGACGCGGAAGCCGCCGGCGTCCACGGCCCGGACCTGACGCCGTGGCTCCTGGCCCGGATCGCGGCCCTCACCGACGGCGCGTCGGTGCGGGCCAACATGGCGCTGATCGTCAACAACGCTCGCGTCGCCGGCCGCCTCGCCGGCGCGCTCGGCGAACGTGAGCGGGCGGGCCGCGAGTCCGTTGCCGCCGCCTCGGGCCGTCGGTAGACTGGCCGGGCTGGGCCTGACGCCACCGCCTGGGAGAGCCGATGCGGATCTACGAGGGAAGCCCACGGCAGGACTGGGAGGAGGTCCTGCGCTCGGTCGGTGCCTACCTCGATGATCGAGGCATGCGCGGCGTCATCTTCCTCGAGACCGACGCCGGCTTCATCGTCCAGGGCATCTCCGTCCAGAGCTCGAGCGGCACGGGTGAGTCGCTCGGCCAGACCACTCGCGAGACCCTGACCCTCCACGACGATGACGTGAACCGGTTCATGGATGAGGCGATCAAGCGTCGTGGCAAGAAGGACGAGGTGCCCAGCCCGAACCACTACGAGCAGCAGCTGCGGGTGATCGGCCGGTACATCGACGAGCAGCATCCGCGCGATATCTTCTTCTTCGAGGTGGACGGCTCGTACATCGCTCGCCTCACGCTCTCCGCTCAGAGCGGGCTCAAGCAGGAGCTCATCGAGTTCACTCGCGACGACATCGCCGACATGATCACCAAGGCCCCAACGCTGCGGCAGACCAACCAGCCGCCGCAGGGTTGATCGAACCGGAGGATCCGCCATGAAGGCTCTCAGGACCGTCGCGGTCGCGCTGGGCATCACGCTCGGGGCGATCCTCGTCATCCCGCTCATCGTCCTCGCCGGCCTGTTCGTCTGGCTCAAGCTCACCGAGGAGGACGACGAGGAGGCTCTCGAGCTCGACGAAGACGTCTAGACGCAGACCGCAGAGTTGCAACCGACTGACGCCCGCCGAGATCCCGGCGGGCGTCTTGATTCGTCGATGAACGTTTCGGAGCAACCTCGCACTCATTGATGCCGTAGCGTCGAACCCGACGCTCGAATCGAGGGAGTGAGGGTGCGAGACGTCGTCGAGCGGGCCATGCGTGGCGACCGCGAGGCGTTCGGGCTGCTCGTCAACGAGACGAGCGACCGGATGTACGCGATCGCGACGCGAATCCTGCGCGACACCCACCTCGCCGAGGATGCCCTGCAGAGCAGCCTCATCACGGCCTGGCGTGAGCTTCCGCGGTTGCGCGACCCGGATCGTTTCGAGGCCTGGGTGCGGCGCCTCCTCGTCCACGCGTGCTACGCCGAGGCCAGGCGTCGCCGGCAGTGGGCCGGGAACGTCCGCGTGCTGCCGGTCGACGGACCGGCGGACGGGGACGACATGTTGTCCGTCGCCGACCGCGACGCGCTCGACCGGGCGTTTCGACGCCTGACCGTCGAGCAGCGGGCGGTCTTCGTCCTGCATCACCACGTCGGGCTGCCCCTGGTCGAGATCGCCGACACGCTCGGCATCCCGGCCGGGACGGCCCGCTCGCGACTCCACTACGCAACCCGGCTGCTGCGGGAGGCCATCGTGGCCGACCTGGCGCCGGTCATTCCCCAAGGACGGATGGCATGACCGAGACGCGCGACTTCGACCGCCTGGCACGAGCCTGGCTCGACCTCATGCCGGACGAAGCCCCCGATCGAGTCATCGACGCCGTCCTCCAGGCCGTCGACGTGACGCCCCAGCGGCGGCCACCGTTCGACCCGGCCATCCGGAGGTTCTTCCCGATGAATCGCCTCACCTACGCGGCGGTCGCCGTGGCGATCGTCCTGCTCGGCGGAGGAGCACTCCTGCTCACCCAGTTCAGACAATCGAACGTCGGCCCCAGCCAGGGCCCGACCGCGACACCCGTGCCGTCGCCGTCCGCTCCGGTCGGAGCGAACCTGCCTGCCACCCTCGTCCACAAGTGGTTTGGGCCCAATCGATCGATCCCGGGCCTCCTCGCGGGCGCGGGCGTCGCCCTCGATTTGCAGGACACGGTCGCGAATGTTGAGCAGGCGAACCAGCAGCAGACCTCGTTGCTCGTCGCCGACGTCTCCATCGTCGATGGCCAGCTGCACATCGCCACCCGCGTCGCCGGACCGCATGTCTGTGAAGTCGGCCAGGCCGGGACGTACACGTACTCCATCTCGTCGTCAGGCCAGACGATGACGCTCACCGCAGCCGCTGAGGCTTGCTCGACGCGGCGGACGGCCCTCGAAGGGACGTGGTGGCAGATCGACTGCCGCAATGGCGAGACAGAGTGCCTCGGCGCAATGGACGCGGGCACCTACAAATCGCAGTACTTCCGGCCGATCCGCGCTGGCGCTCCCTGGGCGCCCATGTTCGGCGGCCTGACGTTCACCGTGCCGGCCGGCTGGGCCAGCGACACGGACCAACCCTGGAAGTTTGGCCTTGCACCCGATGCCGACTTCCAAAAGACATCTCCGAACAACGCAGCCGTTGCACACCATCTGCTGGTTTTGAGCCAGGTCTCCGCCGAGTCGCAGGCCAGCCCATGCTCGGGCCAGGTTCAGCCCGGTGTGGCGCACACCGCGGCGGCGATCATCGCCTGGCTTCGAACCCTGCCGTCGCTGCATGTCGGCGCGGCGAGCGCGGTGACCGTCGGCAGCCTTTCCGGCACGGCGGTCGATCTATCGATCAACGCGTCGAAGGCGCCGAAATGCGATGCGGACCCGTTGGTCGAGTACCTCATCGCCGGCACCGGAGATACCTGGCACGAGGGCTTTGCGATCGCGTCGGAACGGCAGCGACTGATCCTCCTCGACGTCGGTCCAAATGAGGTCGTTGCGATCAGTCTGTACGTGCAGGACTCCTCCGGTTTTGACGCATTCGCGGCGGCTGCTCGACCCATCATCGCGAGCCTGCAGTTCAAGTAGCTCGGCTTGCTAACTTCGCGCGGCCGGTGGTCGTCGACCGCCGGCCGTTTCGTTTGCCCGCATCGAATTCGGTGTCGGCGGCGCCATACCGTGTGGCCCGGCACCACTGCCGGGCGGAGGGATGAGGGGCCGTGGACCGACGGGAGCTCGTCGAGCGGGCAGGGCGAGGCGATCACGATGCCTTTGCCGTGCTCGCGACGGCCGCAGCGTCTCGTTTGGACGCGGCAGCGCGCCTCATCCTTCGGGACCCGGAGCTCGCGCGCGACGCGGTCCAGAACACCCTGGTGCGAGCCTGGCGAGACCTGCCCGGACTTCGTGATCCGGACCGGTTCGACGCCTGGCTCCACCGCCTCCTCGTGCACAGCAGCCTCGACGAGGCACGCCGGCGTCGGCGCCGCCCCATCGAGGTCGCGATCAAGGAGATCGACGAGCCCGCGCGAGCCGACTCGTCTCGCGAGCTGGCCGACCGCGACCTCGTCGAGCGGGCGCTCAACCGGCTCGAGCCAGAGCATCGAGCGCTCGTCGTCCTGCATTACTACCTCGGCTATCCCTTGCCCGACGCCGCGAATTCGCTCGGGATCTCGCTCCCAGCGGCGAAGTCACGGCTCCATCGGGCGATGGACGGCCTGCGGCGATCGATGTCGGTCGACGCATCCGCCGTATCCGTCGAAGGAGGGCGGATGGCATGACCACCGTCGATCGCTTCGACCCGTTCGAGCGCCGCATCGGCGAGGCCCTCGAGGGAATCGCTCCGTCGCGGCCGCTCGACTACCTCGACGACGTCTTCCGGCAGACCGCCCGCACGCCGCAGCGGCCTCGCTGGTCCTTCCCCGAAAGGTGGTTCAACGTGGATACCGCATTGCCCCGCGGTCCGGTCGTCGGGCGCCTACCCGTTCGGCCGCTCCTCCTCCTCGTTCTCTTGCTCGCCCTCCTCGCGAGCGCGGTCATTGCATACATCGGCACCCATCGGACGCTTGCGCCGTTCGGGCCTGCGGCGAATGGCTCAATCGCCTTCCTCGCAAATGGCGACCTCTACGTTCGTGACGGCCTGACAAGTCCGCCCAGGCTCCTGATCGGCGGTCCCGGCGACCAGATCGCCCCCGACTATTCGCCCGATGGCACGTCACTGTCGTACATCACCAGCGTCCCAGGCCAAGGCGATCATTTCGCGGTCGCCAGGGCCGATGGCTCGCATGCACACGAGATCGCCCTTATCCCGTCGTCTGGCAACGCTCAGGCGGCGTGGGCACCCGACAGCCGGAGCATCGCCCTGATCTATGACGTCGCGAACCGGCCGCAACTATCCATCGCGCCGATCGATGGCGGAACCTCGAAGGTGATCGACCTTGGTGGTCTTCGACCGCTCGATATTGCGTACCAACCGCCTTCAGGGGCGAAGCTGCTCGTGCGGGCACAGGCCGTGGCTGGTAGTGCCGTGCGGTTGTACACGATCAACGCGGACGGCTCCGGCCTCAGGGCCCTCGGGCCATTCGCCGATTCAGGTTTCGGCCCAGCGTTCACGCTGTCCGGCGCTGTCTGGTCGCCCGACGGCCAGACGATCGCTTACAACTCGATCGAAACAGAAGCTGGGCCCGATGGCCTGGTGACGCACTTCCGCGTCCATGTGATGAACGCCGATGGCTCGAACGATCAGGCCGTGTTGGGCCCCACAGACCCCCGCGAACAGGAGGCCTGGCCTCACTTCTCGCCGGACGGCGCATGGCTCGCCCTGAATCATTGGCAGTTCAAGAATGAGGAGCCAACCGCGAGTGGCTGGATCACAGTGATGCCTGCGGATCTGTCGCGGCCGGCACATCCCATCGGTCCTCGGTTCCCGGGTGGAGAGACACGGGCCTCACGGGATTCTGGTCGCCGGATGGCACCAGGTTCCTGGTCAAGGTGAACACGACCCAGCAGGTCTTTTCGATCGACCCGGCGACCGGCACGTCCGAGCTCTTGCCGTGGTCAACCGACCTTCCCGGCTGGCAGCGAATTCTCCGCTAGCCGGACCCGACTCGGCCGCCGCGACCTTGCGGCGGCCGAGTCGATTCGACCTCGGGGCCCCTTTTCGGTAGCATTCGAAAAACCCCCGGAGGCGCCCGATCCATGTCGAAGTATGTCTTTGTGACCGGAGGCGTGACGTCCTCGCTCGGGAAGGGGATCACCGCAGCGAGCATCGGTCGGATCCTCAAGGCGCGGGGCCTCTCCGTCTCCATCCTCAAGCTGGATCCATACATCAACGTGGATCCGGGCACGATGAGCCCGTACCAGCACGGCGAGGTCTTCGTCACCGACGACGGCGCCGAGACGGACCTCGATCTGGGCCACTACGAGCGGTTCATCGATGAGAACCTGACGCAGCTTTCCAACGTGACCACCGGCCGCATCTACCAGGCCGTGATCGCCAAGGAGCGCCGAGGCGACCACCTCGGCGGCACGGTCCCGGTCATCCCCCACATCACCACCGAGATCAAGGCACGGATCCCGAGCAAGCGGATCAACTTCAGCTTTGACAAGGCGCCGGGCGAGTCGGCCTTCGTCGGGCTACCGATCCAGAACCTCGAGATCGCCGATCACCGCGTGCACCTCTTGAGCAACGAGCCCGAGGCCGTGCTCCGCGGGCTGTTCGAGCGCGGCGTGACCGTTCGCGATCTCGAGGTGACGGGCGCCGATCTCGAGGAAGCGTTCATCAGCATGACGAGGCGCGTATGACGGCCGCGCCGCTGCTCTCGATGCTGCTCGCCCAGACCCGGTGCGAGATCCTGATGCGCTGGCGGGTTCCCGCCTTCAGCCTGACCAACCTGGTGCTGCCGATCGTGTTCTTCACCTTCTTCGGCCTGCCGGTCGCGCACATCGTGCGCGGCGACGGCGTGAGCGTCGGC
>CAYXVP010000125.1:0-6492 GCA_964468305.1 uncultured Anaerolinea sp.
GACGACACCTTCGCAGCCCGCGAAGGCCACGTCTCACCCTACGCACATTCGGCGACGCTGACTGAGGCACTGTCTCTACATGCGTACAGTCGGATTGATCGTCGTGGCGCTTCTCTTGGCGGCATGCCAGGCCGCTAGCGCGACGCCGCGGATTGGTGCCCAGAATGCGGCTCGCACGGCTGTCGCCGCGGCCGGCGGCGGGCCGGATACGAAGGTTGTGGGAACGCGGCTCTCGACCTTCGGAGTCGAGGCGCCGACAAGTGGCGTCGCCGATGGCTCGACTGTCGTGTGGGCAGTAAGCCTGTCTGGTCGGTTCGCGCCGCCTTCGTGTGGCCCTGCTCCGATTCCGCCGGCAACGCCTCGCCCTTGCCCCTCCCCCCACACGAGCCAGTTGGTGCTTATCGACGCGACGACAGGCGCCTTCATCATGGGTGAGCTCCCGGACCCGGGCGCCTCCGCCACGCCGTGAGTCAACACGTGACATTCCCCAACGCTGACTGATCGCGATGACAGGCCACGCGACCGTCTATGTGGCAGAAGACGGGACCTGCCGGGTGGTGCCACTGGACGTCACGACGGTAGGCCTACTGACCGCGCGTGAGGTGGCTGTCGTTCCGCGCGGGTCAACCGACGAGGAGCTTGGTTCTCGAGCGATCGACGCCATCGAAACGGCGGGCCGACTCGTGCAGCATCCGCAATCGCAAGCCGAGTGGTCGGCGCGGACCAAGACGTTTGTCCGTGCGATGGCTACCGCAGTCACCGCCAGCTGTGAGCGCAAATTCGGCCGTGGTCGTATCTGGCGACGGCGATAGCATCACTCTCGTCCCGACCGAGAACCAGGGCACCAGAGGGGGATATGCGCACCGGCCCGATCGCGCCCTGGTCGTCCGTGCTCGACCGCGAGACGTGGGCCAGGCGATCCGGGCTGTCGCGCGGCCCCTCACGTGACATTGCCGGACGCTGACTGAGAAGCGATCAGTGATCGTTGCGAGGGAGTTCGCGGACTAGCATGACCCTCCGAACAAGCCGAGTCACGCAGGAGGCGCGCCGTGGCAATCAATGTCGTCATCCAATGGTCGATCCCCGAAGGGCGTGAGGCCGATGTCGATGCAGCCCTAGTCGAAATCTCGAAGCACATCGCGGCCGCGCACCCTGGGATCACGGCGTGCCGGGTGTTTCGGCAATTCGCAGGCTCGGAGCCGCACCGCGCGTATCAGTGGTTCGAGGAATACGAGACCTTCTCTGCCCTCGAGAGCGAGACGATGACCGAGGAATGCGATCGGGTCTGGCAGCCAATCCGCGCCCTCGAGATTCCTGGCGCGCGGCGTCAGAGCGTCTGGACCGATGTTGGCAAGGCAGCCTGGTTCACGCGCGAAATGACTGCCACCGCGTGACATTCGCGAACGCTGAGCGATGGAAGAGTCGCACGCGCCCCAGGACCTCGTGGCTCTCAGTCCGCGGCAGCGTGCCATCCCAAACCCATAATTCGCGCCATGTCGGGCGAGGCGCTCCTCATTGGCATTGCGACCGTCGCCGTCGTCGTTGCCGGGTTCACCGGTGTGACCTCGACGCTCGTGCCGCCCGGCGGCTCTTGGCCTCAGGGGATGCGCATCCGCCAGCGCGCGATCGTCTCGACGGGCTTCAACGTGACGTTCGAATCCCTCGCCCCGTCGATCGTCTTCGCCGCAATCGGCGATCTTCGGACTTCCGTAGCGTTGGCGAGCGCCGGTGTGGGTGCGTACGCGACCGGGATCGTGATCTGGCGAGGCCGCCAGTTGCTCCGCGCCGGTGGACCGATGACACGCACGGCCGCCATTCTTTTCGCGCTCGGACCGACCGCGACCGTGCTCTTCTGGCTGAATGCCCTGGTCCTCGCCTCGATCGCGATCTATGCGCTGGCGTTATGCATCCAGCTCTCGGTCGCCGTCGTGAGCTTCTACTCGCTCGTCTCAGCTGCCCAGGACGCTGACGGGGGGCGCACGACGTGACGTTCCCGCAAGCGGACTGAGGAGAGCCGCCAGTGACGATGCTCATCCTGCTGAGCCTTCCGTTCTCTGTCCTCGGCTATCTATGGCCAAGCTGGCGCATGCTCTTCGTGCCGTACGTGGCATGGCTGGGTTTCGCAGTGCTCGAACGACTCGGCATGCTGCCGGGTGCTTCGTCAGAAGGTGCCGTGATCCTCGCAGGCAGTCTTGGAGCGCTCTGCGCAGCAGCCGGTGTGATGCTCGGTCGCACGAGACGCCCCGGCGGTGCAAAGTCTTGAGCTTGAGTGACCTTCGCACGGGCTTCGCGTGACATTCGCCGACGCTGACTGAAGGTCACATCGGACCGAAGGCGGACGTCCTCGGGTCGAACCCAACAGTCCCTGGAGGTGGACGAATGCCGAAGGCGAGTCGGCTAGCGCTCGCGGTCGTCTCTGCCATCCTCGCCGCGCCTGCTGCCCTGTTTTTCTTTGCGGCCATCGGCCGAACCCTGCAGCCGACCGCGCACGAGCCATCCCGGACCCTCGACACCCTCGTCACGTGGTTCCTTGGCACGGGAGGCCTGTCGCTCCTCGTGCTGCTCCTCGTCCTGCCATTCGTGGCGGTGCTCATGGCGATCATGCTGCTATTGCGGGAATGGGCGACCGACCCGACGCTCCGCTCCGACCTCGCGGCCGTCCGTCGTGCACTCCGCCCGATCGTGCGTCGGCCCGCCCTCCTTCTGGCGGTCCTCGTCGTCCTCTTCGGCTCCGTCTACTTCTCTGCCTTGGTGATTCATGGGCTCGTCGGCTGATGCGACAGCCCTCCGGGCCTTCCATATAACACCGCGCGACCCTGCCTGACCTGAAGGAGGTGGATCGAATGGCCTGGTTGCGGCACACACGTTCGGGAACGCATCGGCTGAGCTGGCAAGGCTCCTCGTCCTTCACGCGCCGGCCCTGGACGACTACTTCGCCGATCTCGACGCACTGTGGAGCAGGCCGAACCCCCCGTCCGTGGAAGAGGAGCAGGCTCTGATGGCGCGGTACGGAATGAAGCCAGGCTGACGGCGCCGCCGATCGGATCTTGACCGAGTGACGTTCGCCCAGGAAGCGGACAATCTCCCCTGATGCACGACGAGACGCTGCACCCCGAAACCGTTGCCGTCATCGCCGGCCGGCCGGAGCGCGGCGCAGGCGTTCCGCTCAACGAGCCGATGACGCCGGCGTCCACCTATCACGCAGGCATGCCCCTCGGCTATGGGCGTGACGGGAACCCGGGCTGGGAGGCCTTCGAGAAGGCCCTGGGCGAGCTCGAGCACGGCCATTGCGTAACGTTCGCGTCGGGCCTCGCAGCCGCGAGCGCGGTCCTCGACGAGATGCCCGTTGGCACACGGGTGATCGGCCAGCGCGCGCCGTACTTCGGAGTCGCCGAGATCCTTCGTGAGCGCGCCCGGCGCGGCCTGCTCGAGTACGAGCCGCATGACGCTCTGACCGTCGACGGGCTCGCCGGCACCATCGAGGGCGTCGGCCTGCTCTGGATCGAGTCGCCGACGAACCCGATGCTCGACGTCGTCGACTTGCCCGCGGTGATCGGCTTGGCGAAGAGTGCCGGCGCCTCGGTCATCGTCGACAACACGTTCGCGACGCCGGTCGCTCAGAACCCGTTGACGCTCGGGGCGGACCTGGTCATGCACTCCGGCACGAAGATGATCGGCGGCCACTCGGACCTCATGCTCGGCGCGATCGTCGCCGCCGATTCGGCGTTCCAGCAGCGCCTCTACAAGCGCCGTCACGACACGGGTGCGACGCCGGGCGTGCTCGAGGCCTATCTCGCGCTCCGGGGGCTGCGAACGCTGCCGATCCGGCATGCCCGAGCGCAAGCCACCGCCCGGGAGCTCGCCGGCCGTCTCGCGGCTCACCCTGGCGTCAGCCGCGTTCGCTACCCGGGATCGGGCTCGATGATCTCGTTCGAGACGATCGGGATCGGAGAAGATGCCGAGGCGGTCTGCGATGCGGTGCGGCTCGTCGTCCACGCCACGAGCCTGGGTGCGGTCGAGACGACGATGGAGCGCCGCGCGCGCTACCCGTCCGAACGGGCGGTGCACACACCTGAGACGCTGATCCGCCTGAGCGTCGGGCTCGAGCACGTCGAGGACCTGTGGCGCGACCTCGACCAGGCGCTTGGCAAAACGAGACAGGATCTGGCGGGTATCGGCGCTAGGCTCGGCGCATGACCGACTCGATCCTGGCCGACGCGTTCGAACACCACATCTGGGCCAACGATCGGCTGCTCGAAGCGTGTGCCGCCTTGACCCCGGAGCAGCTCGAGTCGGGGGTGACGGGCATCTACGGCCCCATCATCGATACGGTCCGCCACCTGATCCAGGGCGACAGCTACTACCTCTGGATCTTTCGCGGCCAGACGGGCGAGCTGATCCCGGACGAGAACGACCTCTCGGTGGCCGAGCTTCGAGCGGCAAACAAGGTGCACGCGGCGGAATACGAGGCGTTGCTCGCCAAGCCCCTCGATCCGGAGTCGATCGTGATCAACCGCGGCGACGGATCGGAGTTCCGTTCCAAGCTCGGGGTGCGCATCGCGCAGGTCGTCCACCACGGGACCGACCATCGCAGCCAGGTCTGCACCGCGCTGACGAACCTCGGCATCACGCCCCCGGACATCGATGTCTGGGCCTACGGCGAGGCGACCGGCCGAACCTGGGACTTGGTCACCGCATCGAGCTGATGCGCGGCCGCGCTAGGCCGCGAGCGCGCGCGTCAGCCGGCGATCGGCTGGCCTGCGGTGTGGCGTCGGATGAAGCGCAGGGTCCGGTTCCAGGCGTCGTCGGAGGCCTCGGCGAACTCCGCGGCCTTGCGGTCGAAGAAGCTGTGCGGGGCACCCGGGTAGACGACCGTCTCGTGCCGCTTGCCGGCCTCGTCGAGCGCGGCGTCGAACTCGTCGCGGACGCTCTCGGTGATGCCCTGGTCGGCGCCACCGTAGATGAGCAGGAGGTCGCACTCGATCTGCTTGGCGACGTCCGCCGGGGCGGGGGAGCCGGTTCGATGCGGGCCGAGGGGCCAGCCGTAGAACGGGATCGCTCCGGCCAGCCCGAGCCCGAGGGTCGTGGCGTCCGCGGCGAGCCGGCCGCCCATGCAGAAGCCGGTCGCGAACACCGGCCGAGGGGCGGGGGACTGCCCGCGGAGATGGGCGACGGACGCCTCGATGTCGCCCCGGATGTTGTCCCAGGACACGAGCTCGAGATGTGGCTGGTACTCGAAGTCGCCCGGCTGCCTGTCCGTCCCGGCCGTGCGGCCGAAGTAGTCCATCGCGAGGGCGGTGATGCCGCGCTCGGCGAATCGCGACGCCAGCTCCTCGAAGAATGTATGGAGCCCGCGAACGTCCGGCAGGATCAGAATCCCCGAGCCCGTGCCCCGCTCCGGCCGCGCGACGAACACCCGCAGGTCGTCGCCGTTGGCGCCCTTGATGATCTCGGGCCCCACGTCGATGGCCGCGCCGCTGATCGGCTCGATCGGGGGTCGACTGTCGTGGTCGGTGCACATCCGGGTTGCGCCTCCTGCTTGGGGGATAGGATGGCGGCTCGGGCGTAGCAGCGCCGCTTCTGCGGGTCGGGAGCACGAAAACGCCGCTGCTAGAATGCGCGCCCCCATGACCGGCCAGCTCGTCGTCCAGAAGTTCGGCGGCTCGTCAGTCGGCGACGCCGACCTCATCCGACGCGTCGCCCAGCGGATCGCGCGCGCCCGCGCCACAGGCGCGGATCTGGTCGTCGTCGTGTCGGCGATGGGCGACACGACCGACGAGCTGCTCCAGCTGGCCGCCGCGATTACGCCCGAACCAGACCCTCGCGAGCTGGACATGCTACTCGCCACTGGCGAGCACCAGAGCGCGACGCTCGTTTCCATGGCGCTCCACGCACTTGGCGTGAAGGCGATCTCGCTGACCGGTGCGCAGGCGGGAATCACCACCGATGAGGCCCACGGCCGAGCCCGAATCGCGAACGTCGAGCCGCGGCGCGTCCGACGCGAGCTCGACAACGGCAGCGTCGTGATCGTGGCGGGCTTCCAGGGCATGCGCCAGGGCCCGGCGGACGAGGACGGTGGACCGGGCGAGACGACGACGTTGGGCCGTGGCGGCTCGGACACCACCGCGGTGGCCCTCGCCGCGGCGCTGCGAGCCGGCCGATGCCAGATCTTCACGGACGTCCGCGGCATCTTCACCGCCGACCCCCGCCTCGTGCCGGAGGCTCGGCAGCTGCACGTGATCGGTTACGAGGAGATGCTCGAGCTCGCGCAGCAGGGCGCCCAGGTCATGCAGGTCCGCGCGGTCGAGCTTGGCTGGATCAACGACGTCGAGATCGAGGTCCTCTCATCGTTCGAGGATGCGCCGGGCACGCTGATCAGGGAAGATCCGCTCGTGGAGCAGCGCAACAAGGTCCGCGGGCTGGCCCATGACCGCAACGTCGCCAAGGTGACGGTCCTCGGCGTCCCGGATCGCCCGGGCATCGCGCGCAGCG
>CAYXVP010000126.1:0-2755 GCA_964468305.1 uncultured Anaerolinea sp.
TTTTTTCAAGCAGAAGACGGAATACGAGATATCCACTCGTGACTGGAGTTCAGACTTGTGCTCTTCCGATCTCGCAGGGTCAGCAGCGCCGCCAGGAGCACACCCGCGGCCGTCACGACGCGGCGTCGCGACAGGCTCGGCATGGGCAGGCTCGCCGGATCGAGCATTGGTTCCCGCTCGATCGGCGGCTCAGACGGCGTCACGGGTCGAGGCAGGGCCTGGCGGCCGGCTGCCGCGGTGGGTGCCGGCAGGACGTGCGGCCGGGGCACGTCGCGCGCAGCGCGGTCGCCCTCGCGCAGGAACGACGGGATGGCCGACAGGTCTGACCTGCGAGGCGGCTCAGGGGACGGCATCGCCGGCCGAGCGTAGCTACCCGCGAATCCCCGTGTCAAATCGACAGCGTCGCGCTCGCGAGCATCGATTGTGACAACGGAGGTGGCACGCCGGGGCTGGACGCTGTGGCTAGACTCCGCCAAATGGAACAGACGTTCGATACGGAGGAGCCCGCCGTGCGGACCTACGCCCCTGCCGGCACCGAGACGGTGCTGGCGCGCCTGCTCGAGGAGCCATCACTCGCGGCCGCGGTGATGCACCACGCCACGCTGCCCCCGCGCGAGGCGACCACGGCACCCTTCCCCGCCTGGCTGGATCGTCGCATCGTGGGCGGCCTCGAGAGCAGGGGCATCGGCTCGCTGTACAGCCACCAGGCCGAGGCGGTCGAGGCCGTCCACGCCGGCGAGGACATCGTCGTCGTCACCCCCACCGCATCGGGCAAGACGCTGTGCTACGCGCTACCGGTCCTGCAGGCGCTGGCCGAGGACCCGTCGGCACGGGCGCTGTTCCTGTTCCCGACCAAGGCGCTCGGCCAGGACCAGGTGGCTGAGTTCGCCGGGCTCGCGCAGGCGAGCTCCCTCCAGATCGCCGCGGCGACCTACGACGGCGACACGCCGGCGCCCATCCGGTCGGCGATCCGAACGGCCGGGCAGGTAGTCGTAACCAACCCGGACATGCTCCATTCGGCGATCCTCCCCCATCACACGAAGTGGTTCCAGCTCTTCGAGCAGGTCCGGGTCATCGTCATCGACGAGCTGCACACGTACCGCGGCGTGTTCGGCAGCCACGTCGCCAACGTCCTCCGCCGCCTGCTGCGGCTATGCGCGCACTACGGCTCCACGCCGATCATCGTCTGCTCCTCGGCGACGATCGGGAACCCGGCCGAGCTCGCCGCGCAGCTGACGGGGCGGACGCCGCGGCTGATCGACCGAAACGGCGCGCCCGCGGGCGCCAAGCACGTGCTCCTCGTGGACCCGCCCCTGCTCGACCCGGCGACGGGCGCGCGCGGCTCGGCGCTGACGCACGCCGAACGATGGGCGCTCCCGTTCCTGCGCGCCGGTCGGCAGACGATCGTCTTCGGGCGGGCACGGGTCGCTGTCGAGATCATCCTGACCCGGCTCCGCGAGGCATTGCGCGAGCACCTCGGGCCGCGATCGCGGATCCGGGGCTATCGGGGCGGCTACCTGCCGACCGAGCGTCGCGCGATCGAGCGAGGTCTGCGCGACGGTGAGATTCTCGGCGTCGTCTCCACGAACGCCCTCGAGCTCGGCGTCGACATCGGCGCCCTGGACGTGTCGATCCTCGCGGGCTACCCGGGCTCCGTCGCCGGGACCTGGCAGCAGCTCGGCCGCGCGGGCAGGCGGCTGGAGACCAGCGTCGGCGTCCTCATCGCCTCGGGCTCACCGGTCGACCAATATGTCATCCACCATCCCGAGTTCCTGCTGGAGGGCTCGCCGGAAGAGGCGCTGATCGACCCGGACAACCTCCACGTTCTGCTCGCCCACCTCCGCTGTGCCACGTTCGAGCGGCCGTTCGAGCCGGGCGACGTGTTCGGACCGGGTCCGGTCGACGATCTGCTCGCATTCATCGGCGAAGAGGGCCACGTCCGCCAGTCGAGCGACGGGCGCTGGTACTGGAGCTCGGAGAACTTTCCGGCGTCCGAGGTAAGCCTGCGAACCGCTGCGCCCGAGAACGTCGTGATCATCGATACGACCCCGGATCGGCCGCGTGTCATCGGCGAGACCGACCTCTTCTCGGCCCAGGTGCTCGTCCATACGCAGGCGATCTACCTGCACGAGAGCCAGCAGTACCACGTCGACAAGCTCGACTGGGGCGAGCGCAAGGCGTACGTGCGAAAGGTCGACGTCGACTACTACACGTACGCGAACCGCGCCGTCACCCTGAAACCGCTCGACGTCTTCGCCAGCGAGCCGGCGACGGGCGGACGGCGCGTCCACGGCGAGGTCATGGTCGCGAGCCTCGTGACGCTGTTCAAGAAGCTCAAGTTCGGGACCGACGAGAACGTCGGCTGGGGACCCATCGACCTACCTGAACTCGAGCTGCAGACGACCGCCTACTGGCTTACGACCGAGTACGCAGCGAACGGGACCGTGATCCGGGCCGGCGGCGGCGTTGGCACCTCCGGTGAGTCGCCTCACGTATCTAGCAATACGCTCGGCGACCCTCCGCGGCGCCGTCTTGCCTCCGACCCGGCTGACGGTCCCGGTAAGCCCAGGGCGGCGTGGCGGAAGGACGACCTCGACGTGGCGCTGCTCGGTGCGGGGCGGGCGATCCAGGCCGTGGCCCCGGTCCTGCCCATGGTCGACCCACGAACCCTCGGCCCCCTGACCCCAGGCCGGTCCCCCCCCCCCCGAGGCCCCCACATCTACCCTGACCAGGCCGGTCCGCGGGGGGACCGCCC
>CAYXVP010000126.1:2765-6479 GCA_964468305.1 uncultured Anaerolinea sp.
CTCGGCCTCGTTAGCCAGGTCCGGTCGCCCCACTCCGAGGCGCCCACGATCTACCTGTACGAGGCGGTGCCGGGCGGGATCGGCCTGTCGGAGCGGCTGTTCAAGCGGCACGACGAGCTGATCTCCGGCGCGCGTGCCCTCATCGAGGCCTGTGGTTGCGACGCAGGCTGCCCCGCGTGTACCGGGCCGCGGCTGGATCCCGAGGTCAACGGCAAGCGCCTCGCGCTCCGACTGCTCGGGCAGCTCAACGGGACGTCGCGCGTCGAGGCGAACGAAGCGGTGCCGGCGTGACGGTCGCCGTCGGGCTGGAGCGGCGGTTCGCCAACTTCCGAGCTGGATTGCCTGCTCGTTCCGAGGGCGCTCCAGGCCAAGGCGCCCGCGGAACGAGCATTGGAGCGGAACGACTCGCCGCCGCGGTCGATGGCGAGCTCATTCGAACGTCTCGTGGCGCGTTCGTGCGGGTCGAGGCGCCCAGCACCCTGCTCCCGGTCGACCGCGGCCGCCTCGCCAACCTGCCCGGGCAGCCGCCCGCCGCCGCCCCCCTCCTGGGCCTGGAAACCGGGCGGGCCGGGCTGGCGAGGGCGGGGGGGACGCTCGGTTTCCTCGTCGGGCTCGGGGGGTGGGAGGGCAGCCGGTTCCGCCAGGTCCAGCTCCTGCTGCCCGATCACGCCGACGAGCCTGCGCTGCTCTTCGAGCTCGCCGCGCACATTCCCCGCGACGGCTGGCTCGTCACGTACAACGGGCGCGGCTTCGACTGGCCGCTGCTCGTCGCCCGGTACCGGATGGCAGGCTCGAATCCGCCGCTCCATGCCGGGCACCTGGACCTGCTGCCGCTCGTTCGTCGCGTGTTCCGGCACCGCATGACCGACGCCCGCCTGGCGTCGGTCGAGGGTGAGCTCCTCGGCCTCCATCGCCACGCCGACGTTGCCGGCTGGGAGATTCCGTCGCGCTACCTCGACTACCTGCGTTTCGGCGAGCCCGGCCCGCTCGTCGACGTCGTCCGGCACAACGACGAGGACGTTCGTTCCCTTGCGCGACTCGTCGTGCACGTCGACCGCGGCTACGCCGACGAAGCGCGCTGGTCCGAGGCGCCGGCCGGCGACCTCGCGGGCCTCGCGCGTGCGTTTTCCCGCGAAGGCCGCCACGAATCGGCGCTCGGCTGCATCGACGCCGCGCTGACAACGCGTCCGGCACCGTCGCAGCGCGGCACCCGCGAGGACGCGCTCCTCGCACCCGAGCGGGCCCGACTCGCGATCCGCGAGTCGCGTCCGGACGACGAGGAATGGTGGTCACCGCGCCGCGCACCGGACTTCGGCGGCCGCCCCGGGCGCTATCCGGCCGGCGCCGCCTGGGATGCGGCGGAATCGAGCCGGCGGGACGCCCCGTGGACCGAGACCCGCATGCTCACCGAGCGAGCCCGACTCCTCCGCCGGCTCGGCCGCTTCCGGGATGCCGAGGCGGCCTGGCGCGGCCTTGCCGCCAACCGCGGCGCGATCGGGACGCTCGCCTGGGTCGAGGTCGCCAAGCTCCGCGAGCACCGCCTCGGCGACCTCACGGGCGCCATCGAGGCCGCCAATGCGGCGCTTCGACTCGCGGAACGGCAGGCGTGGCTCGGTCGGCCCCTACCTCGCCTCGAGGTCGCCCTCGGGCTTCGACTGGCCAGGCTCGGGGCTCGCGTCGCGCGCCGTCAGGTCACCTCGGCGACGCGCCGCCGGATCGCCTCGAGCGACGCGACAGCCGCGGTTCCGGGCTGCTCCACGACGAGCGAGGCCGCCGCGGCAGCGAAGGTGATCCTGCCGCCGAGGCTTTCCGCGCCGAGCCGCGCGCCATCGATCGCGGTCGCGAGCAGGGCGGCCAGGAAGACGTCGCCGGCGCCGGTCGGGTCGGCGACCCCGTTTGATGGAATCGCCGGATAGGCCCGCAGGCTCGACCGAGCCGGCCGCTTGCTGATCAGGACGGTGCCGCCACGGTCGCCTCGCGTCACCGCGAGGGTCGCGCCGGGACGGATCAGATCGACCAGGGCTCCGAGCCGTGTGCCGGGATCGATGTCGTCGCTACTGACGCCGACGAGGTCGGCGGCGGCGAGCAGTGGATCGTGCCTCGGTGGCAGGCGCTCGACGTCGGCGCCCGGGACGAGGCGACGCAGAAGACCCTGCCAGCCGAGGGCGATGAACGGGGCCGAGACCGACGCCCACGCCGGCCCCAGCTCGCCGGCGACGGAGCCGAGGAAGACGGCGTCGTTCGCGCGCCACTCCGCCGGCAACGCGTCAGTCTCGATCGGGTCCGCGGCGGAGAGGCAGCGCTGGCGCCGCCCGCCGGGCCCCTCGACGTTCTCGAACACTGGCCCATTCGCCAGTCCGGTGATCGCGACCGCGACGCCCGCGGCCCGCAACCCGTCCAGCTCGCTCGCCACGGCGGCCTCCGCGTCCGCCCCGACCAGCGCCCGAACTCGGAGCCCAAGCCGGGCCAGTGTGAGCGAGCCGTACGTCACGGCCCCACCGAGGCGCCAGCCCCTCGGATCGCCGGGCGTGACGTCACGCGCAGCCGCGCCGACGACGAGCACCGTCGGACGGGATGCGCCTGCGACCGCCGGGTCCATCACGATCGGCCCCAACGGCGCCCGGGTGTATCCTGCGGGCCCATTTCCCAAGCACCCGGAGCCATTCCTTGTATTTCTACGAGCTGCACGAAGGCGACGACGACGTCTTCTCGGACCTGCTGCTGGTCAATGACGAGCAGATCGAGCCCGAGGACTTCTTCGAGCTGGTGCAGGCGATCCGCCTCAAGGTCCAGGACACGTTCGAGGAGGACACGCTCATCGAGGCGATCGCCCTCGACCTGGAGCGCGAGCACGGCTTCACCTTTGTGTCCGACGCGCGCCTGACCGCCTCCGTCCACGTCTCGATCATCGAGGCGGAGAACCGCCTCATCTCGGTCGACGACGAGATCGTCGAATCGGCCGACTACCGCTCCCTCTACGCCGAGCTCGACCCGAACGCCGAGCTGAACTAGCGGCTGAACAGGACTTCGATCACGTCGCCGTCGGCGACGCGATACGTCCTGCCCTCCGACCGGAGCTTGCCGGCCTTGCGTGCCTCGGCCGTCGAGCCGAGGTCGAGCAGGTCGTCGTAGCGGACGGTCTCGGCCCGGATGAAGCCCTTCGCCAGGTCGGTGTGGATCGTCCCGGCGGCATCGACCGCGGACGAGCCATCGGGGATCGGCCAGGCGCGCACCTCGTCGGGGCCGGCCGTGAGGAACGAGATGAGCCCGAGGAGGCGGTAGGAGAGTCGAATCACGCGTGCGAGACCTGACTCGGCGATGCCCAGGTCGGCCCTGAACGTGGCGGCGTCCTCGGGCTTGAGCTCGCCGAGCTCCATCTCGATCTTGCCAGAAAGGTTATCGACCAGCCCGTGCCGGTGGGCGTAACCCGCGCCTATTCTCCCCCCCAGGTCGGACGCCATCGCGAGCTGGCTCTCGCTGACGTTGAGGAGCACCAGCACTGGCTTCTCGGTCAGGAACCGGAAGCCTCGCACCGCCTTGGCCTCGTCCTCGGAGAGGCCCGCGTCCCGGATCGGCCGGCCGGCCTCGAGCTCGGCCTTGAGCCGGCCCAGCACGAGCCCCTCCCGCTCGTTCGCCTCGCGCCCGGCGGGCGTGGCGTGGCGGCCGCTCCCGGCGGGCCGCCCCAGCCGGCGGTCGGCCCAGGCCGAATCGGCG
>CAYXVP010000127.1:0-6466 GCA_964468305.1 uncultured Anaerolinea sp.
CGGCCGGGACGAGGTCGGCGGGCCGCTCGGCCCGTGTTCGCGGGGCCACCATGTCTCGAAAAGTCTAGCAGCGGGTCTGCGCTACTCCGGCCGCCCGCCCACGTAGCCGAGCTCGCGGAGGGCACCTTCGGCGACCGCGAGCTCGTCCCACGGGGTGGCACCGCCGTTGGCGCCGAGGATCGTGTTCTCGTGGCCCTTGCCCGCCAGCAGCACGACGTCGCCGCGACGTGCTCGTCGGAGCGCCTCGCGGATGGCGTCGCGCCGGTCCTGGATGAGCAGCACGGTCTCGCCACGGACCGCCCCACCCCGCTCGGCGCCCGCGGCGATCGCTTCGAGGATTGCCACGGGATCCTCGTCCCGGGGGTCCTCGTCGGTCGCGACGATGAGCCGGGCCCGCTCGGCCGCGATGCGGCCCATCCGGGCCCGCTTGTCGACGTCGCGCTCCCCCGCCGAGCCGAACACCGCGATCAGCCCGCCGCCACGCAGATGCGCCGCCGGCGCGAGCTCGTCGAGGACGACCTCGAGCGCCTGCGGGCTGTGGGCGTAGTCGATCACGACCCCGAACGGCTGGCCCAGGTCGACGCGTTGCATCCGGCCCGGCACATGGGAGAGGCCTTCGAGCCCGGCGATCACGGCGTCCGCGTCGGCGCCGACGGCCGAGCCAACCGCCGCCGCTGCGAGCGCGTTGTAGGCGTTGAAGCGGCCCGCCAGCTGGAGTGCGGCCGCCTGGCGGCCCGCCGGACCGTCCCACACCACCCGGAGCCGGCGGCCGTCGTCCTCGACCTCGACCAGCCGGAAGTCCGCGGAACGGTCGCGGCCGTAGGTGAGCAGCCGGGCGCCTGCGCCGCGCGAGGCGTCGACGAAAGCGCCGGCGGTGGGATCGTCGACGTTGATAACCCCGGTTCGCGGCCAGCCCGGCGTTGGTTTCCCGGGGTTGCGCGAGTCGACCGCCAGCCGCTCGAACAACGAGCGCTTGGCGGCGAGGTACGCCGCGAACGAGCCGTGGAAGTCGAGGTGCTCGTGGGACAGGTTGGTGAAGACCGCGACGTCGTAGCGGACGCCGTTGACGCGCCCCTGGGCGAGGCCGTGGGACGTCGTCTCCACGACGGCCGCGCGATCGCCGGCGGCCATCATCGCCCGGAGCGCTCGCTGGAGCTCCGGCGCCTGGGGCGTGGTCGCGTGCGGTGGCTGGAGCTCGTCAACGCCGCCGATCCGCCCGCCGATCGTCGATACGATGCCGGTCGGCCAGCCTGCTGCCTCGAGCACCGATGCGGTCAGTCGCGCCGTGCTCGTCTTGCCGTCCGTGCCGGTGATGCCGACGACGCCCAGCTCCGCCGAGGGATCGTCGTACCACCACCCGGCGGCGTCGGCGAGGGCGAGGAGCGAGCGATCGACGAGCAGCTGCGGGATCGCCACCGGGAGAAGGCGTTCGACGACGGCAGCGGCTGCTCCCGCGCGAGCGGCCTCACCGACGAAGTCGTGACCGTCGAGGTGCTCACCCGGCACCGCGACGAAGAGCTGGCCGGGTTCAACACGGCGGGAATCGACAGCCAGGCCGGTCACGTCGATCGTGTCGGAATCGGGCGAATCGGCGGACGGTTGCAGCCGGCCCTCGCGAGCGAGCCGCTCCAGGAGCCCGGCGAGAGGCCGGGGCGCCGCCGGTTCCGCAGCTGCGACTCGTTCGCCGTACGGATCGCGCGTCACCGCTGGTTCAGGCATCGGCTGCCGGACCCGTGGGCAGCGCCAGGTGCTCCCCGCGCAGCCGGCGGCGAGCCCCGCGATACAGCCCCCGCGCCCGCTCCCCTGCCCGGAACGCGGCGGCGCCGGGCGTCGACAGCGGCAGGTCCCACGCGCCGATGTACTCGATCTCGCGACCGCCGAAGCCGGCCTTGAAGAAGTCGATGCCGCTCCCGATCAGGCCCCACATGTCGTACGACATCGCCCCCTGCTCACGGGACGTTCGCATCGCCTCCCACTTGAGCAAGTAGTTCGCGCGTGATCGGGCACCCGCCGCGCTCATGCCACCGTATGGCTCCGATACGCGCGTCCCGCAACGGACCAGGAGCAGCACGGCGTGCGTATCGCCTCCCGCGTCGTCGGCGAAGAGGACACGGCACTCGCCGGATGGGGCGAACGCGGCCCAGATGTCGTGGAGCGCCTGTGCCGAGCGAAGCGGCAGCGCGGTCCGCTCGTAGACGTCCAGCATCACCCGGTGGAACCGCTCGAAGGCATTCGTCTCGACGGCTGGGTCGACGTCGCGGACGACGATGCCGCTGCCCCGCGCCTTGTTCACGTACTGGCGCCACTTGCCCCGGAGCTCGGACCACAGGGTCTCCTCATCCATGGTGAGGTCGACGATCCTCGTTCGCCGGGGCTGCATATCGTGCGCGCGCCGCCAGCCGAGTGCGGGGAGCAGTGCGTCGATCGTGCCGGGCTCGATCTCGGGGTCGATCCGAACGAGGGCGGCGCCGGAAAGGGAGCCGCCTTCGCCGGCCGCCGCATGGAGCGAGTCCGTCCACGCCTCCAGCTGGTCGGTCTCAGGGCCGGCGCCGAGCGGACCGCGTGCGCAGTAGGCAAACCGCCATGGCAGCAACGGGATCGGCCGTGTCAGCAGGCGTCCGCCAACTCGTGCCCCCCCGCTTGCCTGCGCCTCGACATATCCGGACGCCCAGCCGGTCGCCGCCTTCACCTTCGCCCAGGCCTCGGTCTGGAGGTAGGTTGCCCGGGGGTGGGCCCGCACGTACGCGTCCCAGGCCGCGACGTCCATGCTGACCCCCGATTCGGTCGTCGATGCGGCGGGTCCGTCGCTCGTCACGCCGCGTCCGCCGTCGTCGGCGCAGGGCAGCCAGCCGCCCGGCCCGCCTCGTCGACCCGCTGGACGCGCAGCGCAGGCGCGGCTGAAGGGGTCACGTGCGCCCGCCTGGCACCGCGAGCTGGGCCACCCGATCCACGACGCGGCCGGCCAGGTAGCGGCCGGGCCGGATGACCTTCTCGTGGGCGCCGCTCATGTCGACCCAACGCGCGCCGAACGACTCCTTGAACAGGAGCATGCCGTGCTCGGGCTCAGCCTGCCGTGGCTTGCGTCGGGCGCCGCGGACGTCCACCCCGCCCAGATCCATGAGCGTCCGACCCTCGGCCATTGCCACGCGGATGGCGTGCCAGACCAGCAGCCTGGTGGCCCCCGGGTGGTCCCTTCGGGCAGCAGTCCGCTCGCCGGACAGGGCATACGTCAACCGGTTGCCGTGGCGGTGAAACGAGGCCGCGCCAAGCGGCTCGCCGTCCGGCCGCTCGACGACGAGGATGAACGCCAGGCGTGCGGCGATCGCCTCGCTCAGCCAGCTCCGGAAGGTCGACTCGGAGGCCAGCCAGAACTGTCGCCGCCGCGAGGTTTCGTGGAGCATCCCGTACAGGACCTGCAGCGCCAAATCGATCGCTTCGGGAGCGGCGGCGCCGTCGACGCCGATCTCGCGAATCACGAGGCCCTGCCGCTCGGCCGCGCGGACGAGGTTTCGGGTGGTCGAGCTGAAGCCGCGGAAGACCGCTTCCTCGTTGCCCGACGCCGGAAGGTCGAGATCGAGCCTGTGGCGGGACGGCTGTATCTCTTCGATCTGGTGGTAGCCGGCGCTTCGGAGCTGCGCCGCGAGGCCCGTCTCGGCGGCGACCTCCGGGTCTGCCGCAACTACATCGACACCGCGCTCGGCGAGCCAGGCCGTGACGGCGACGAGGCGATCGGCGGTCGTCCCGGGGTCGCCGGCCGGGATCGGGCCGCGCGAGAGGTACGCCGAAGCGCCGCCGATGCCCCGCCACGGGCGGCTGAGCGCCAGGACCGGCAGCGCCTCGTCGACGACCAGGAAGTGGGCGGCCCAGCCGAGCCGTTGGCGGTGTCGGGCCCAAGCCCGACTCTGGAGGACGTTGCCTGCCGGCGCTTCCACCGCTCGAGCGTCCCACTGCTCGAGGTCGCCGGCGTCAGCGAGCCGGACGCGCCCGGCCACGCGTGAGCTCGAGCATCGTCCCGACCATAGCCCCGAGCTCCGGGACCCGCAACTCGGCGGTGACAAAGACGTAGGCGGCGCCACCGGCGAGGGTCGCGAGGATGGCCTGCCCGAGGACCACCAGCTTCCCGCTCGATCCTGGCGCGACGGCCTCCCACGCGGTCAGGACGCCGAGCGCGACTGCCGCGGCCGCGGTTGCGCCGACGAGTGAGCGGGCGAGCAGCCAGCTGATCCCGGCGATGTCGAACGCCGGCTCCCGGCGCGTCAGCACCGCCGCCAGCAGCAGCACCTCGAGCCACGTCCCGGCGGACAATGCCAGTCCGACCGCCGGGAGGCCCATCGTGCCGACGATCCAGACCGCGAGGACCACCGTCATCGCGACGCCGGTGACGAGCGCCAGCACCGGCGTCAAGGTGTCCTTGCGTGCATAGAACGCCCGGGCCAGGACGTCCAGCCCGGCGTGGGCCGGCAGGCCGATGAGGAACAGGGCGAGCGTCGATGCGGTCAACGCGACCGCCGCATCGCTGAACCGACCGTAGCCGAGGAGGAGCTCCACGATGTGGGCTCGGAGGACAATCCCCAGGGCCGCGATCGGGAGCATGACGAATGCCCCGACGCGGAGGCCGCGCTCGACGAGCGCCAGGTAACCCGCCGTGCGGCCCCTGGCGAGCTCCTCCGAGAGCGACGGGAACAGCACGATCCCGAGCGGGATGCCGATGACCCCGATCGGGATCTGCAGCAGCGCAAAGGCGATCGTGTACGACGAGATCTGGCCCGGGCCGAGGCTCGACGCCAGCGACGTCAGGACGACGAAGATGAGCTGCGTCGCGCCCAGCCCGACCGCCCGTGGGGCCAACAGCAGCAGCGCCTCGCGGGCCTTGCCGTCGCCCAGGTCGATGCGGGGCTGATAGCGAAAGCCCGCCCGGGCGAGCGGCGGCAGCTGGATTGCGAGGAGGCCGACCGAGCCGGCGACGACCCCGATGGCGAGGCCCGTCACCCCCAGCGACGGCCCCAGGATCACCGCTGCGCCGATGATGGCGAGGTTGTAGACGATCGGGGCGACGGCCGAGGCTGCAAATCGCCGGCTGCCGTTGAGGGCCGCCGTCGCCACCGCGCCGAGGCCGAGCACGATCGGGCCGGCGAGCATGAGCCGGGTCAGATCGATCGTGAGCGCCAGCTGGGGGCCGTCGAATCCAGGCGTGATCAGCGGCACGAGGCTCGGCGCCAGGACAAAGCCGAGGGCGGCGAGCACGACCAGGCCGACGAGCATGAGATTGGCGACGGACGACACGATCCGCCACGCCCTGTCGGACTCGCCGGTTGCTCGCAGGCCGGAGACGATCGGGACGAGCGCGGAGGCAACCGCCCCGGCTGCCACGAGCTGAAAGATCAGGTCCGGGATCCGGAAGGCCGCGAAGAACGCGTCGAGATCGGGCCCGGCGCCGAAGGTCGTGCCGATGACGACGATCCGGAGATAGCCCAGGAGCCGTGACGCGAGGTAGGCGCCCGAGACGATGAGTCCGGCCCGGGCCAGGCTCGTCGCGACGGGGCGCTCGGAGTCCCCCGGCGGGGCCTCTTCGGGCGGCCCCTGGCTCATCGAGCCAGGCGTCCGAGCCGCCGCAGCGCCGCCGCGGCAACCCTCCCGACGTTGTTTCGGAGCGGGTGCATCGTCCGCCTGTACGCCCCCGTCAGCTCGACCCAGCGGGCACCGAAGGACTCCCTGAGCTGGTACGCACCGTAGGCCGGTTCGCCCCTGTCCGGCCGCTCGAGATATGCCCCAGTATCCGTACCCCCAAGATCGACCACCGTGCGCCGCTCGTCGAGCGCGACCTGGATGCCGCGCCAGATGAGCAGCCGGGCGGCGCCGGGGTAGGCGTGGTGGAGCTCGTCGCGGTCGCCCGCGAGCCAATACGTGAGCCGATGACCGTGGCGATAGAAGCTCGCGCCGGCGACCCGGCCGTCTTGGGGGTGCTCGGCCTCCAGGAAGAACGCGTGGCCGGCGGCGATCGCACGCCCCGACCAGTCGACGAACACGTCCTCCGAGGCGACCGCGACGTCGCGATGATTCGCTCGGTCCAGCATCGAATAGAACCCGCGAAGCATGTCGTCGACGGCGGCAGCGTCGGCGAGGTCCACGTGGTCAAACTCCTCGAGCTCGCTGGCGGCGTAGTCATCCTCGACCCGACCGCCACCCGCATCGAGCCGCCGGACCTTCAGCCCGTGGCGCTCCGACTGTTTGATGAGGTTGCGGGTGTTGGCGCCGAAGGAGGCGAAGATCGTCTTCTCGTCGCTGTTGGGCGCGTCGTCGGGCCCGAGGTGGACGTCCATGCGATGGAGTGTCGCCCGTGCGCCGTCGGCGGGCTCGAAGCCGGCCTTGGCAAGGTGATGACGAAGCCCGGTCTCGGCGGGGGCCTCGCCGTCGACGATGAGGGCGGGCACTCCCGCGGCGCCGAGGAGCTCGGCGGCGAGTGCGG